>CAJWZC010000090.1 GCA_913049915.1 uncultured Colwellia sp. | reverse complement strand
GACTCGGTAAATAACTCAGCAAATGATTCTATAGCAAGCTCAGCTCCAGCGGTTGAAGACAAAGCTGAGGCACTAGAAGTAACAGATCCAGATGATATTGATGCCTTACTTGAATCCGTGTCGGGCCAAACGTCAGTAATTGAAGAGCCACTTGATGAAAAAGTCGAAGATGTTGATGTAACAGATCCGGATGATATTGATGCTTTACTTGAATCGATGTCGGGTAATGTGCCAGCTATTCAACAAGGGGTAAAACAAGATTTTACCGAGGCAATGAGTCAACCAAACTCTGATATGGGAATGGACGAAGCAAGCGATATTTATAAGGCAAAGGAAAAAGATAGTACGTTAAGCGCTGAAGAGCCGAGTCTTCAAGATGAAATAGTAGAAAATGAAGCAAAAATTGCTGAGTTTACTGCTGAATATGTAACTCCATTTCTTACTGCGGACTTTAGCGGTATTATGTCTAAGGAAAGTGACGCTGAGTTAGAGCCTGAAACAAGAGAAATTGATGGATTAGGTGATGATTTAGACATTGACGCACTGATTGCTGATTCTTTTAGTAAAGATGAAGCCTCAGAAAATATTCAACAAGATGAAGTAGAAGATAATGAAGCTGATGAGTTAGGTGATGATTTAGACGTCAAGCAACTTTCAACTGATTCTCTTGAGGGTAGTGTGGAGCAGCCAGAAGATACATTACTTGACGCCATAGTCTTATCACCTGACTTTAACGATGAAGATATTTTAGCTGAATTATTAGCTGAAACAGTAGAATCAGATGATAAAAAACTTAATAATATCGATGAACTAGAGGTTATTGAAGAGTTAGATGATGTTGATTTTGATGAACTTTTAGCTAATATTGGCGAGGAATTAGCGTCTACAACAGATGATGAGGTTGGACTAACTCTTGATGAGATTGGTGACGATTTAGTTGGTAATAACCTTATCGACGAAAAGATTCAAAGTATTGAAAAATTAGAGCCAACAGAAGATTATGTCTCTGTTGATGATCTCCTCTCTGAAAGTTTAGAAGAGGTAGATGAAGTAGAGCCGTACGGAAAAACTAATATTGATGTAGGCTTAGGCCAATTCTCTCAAAATGAGAGTGGTGTTGATGTTGATGAAAATGGTTCTATGTCTAGTCAATTAGATTTAGCAAAAATGTATATAGAAATGAATGATGAAGAAAATGCTCAAGTGATCTTACAAGAGATAATTTCAAAGGGCGATGTTATCCAGAAAGTTGAAGCACAAGAGTTATTAGATTCATTGTAAGGTTTTTAATATAAACGAACAGCAATAGCCTAACTGCATAAAATAAAGGATAATACGCAGCGAAAATAATCTCCTCACTAGAAAAGGCGGGTTTGCATGCGTTATGCGTTAGGCATTGAGTACGATGGTAAAAATTATTGTGGTTGGCAACGCCAAAATAATGTTATTACGGTACAAGAAAAGTTAGAAAAGGCATTATCGATAATTGCCGATGAACCAATCGCGGTTGTTTGTGCAGGGCGTACCGATACTGGGGTAAATGCGACCAACCAAGTGATTCATTTTGATACTGCAAAAAAACGCAAAGATACTGCCTGGACATTAGGTGTAAATACACATTTACCTGCAGATATTGCTGTTGCATGGGTAAAAAAAGTTGATGACGAGTTTCATGCTCGCTTCAGTGCCACGGCTCGTAATTATCGTTATATCATTTATAATAAACCGCTTCGATCTGCAATATTAAGTCATGGTATAAGCCATTGCCACTATGCCTTAGATGAAAGCCTTATGCAGCAAGGCGCCGATTTTCTTCTCGGAAAACATGATTTTACCTCCTTTAGAACAGTACATTGTCAGTCCCATTCTGCCATCCGTACAGTGAAGCATTGTCGTGTGACACGGCAAGGGGATTATCTTGTGGTCGATATTAAAGCTAATGCTTTTTTACACCACATGGTACGAAATATTGTTGGTAGTCTAATGCGTGTTGGTCAATCACAAGAAACACCTCAGTGGATGAAAGATGTCTTGTTAGCTAAGAACCGCTGTGTTGCAGGGGTTACAGCACCACCAGAAGGACTCTATTTTGTCGATGTTGATTATCCAACTAACTTCGACTTACCCAAAAGTCGTCTAGGTCCATTATTTTTATAGGTACAAGTTTTATAGGTGAAGTTTTTATTAATAAAAAGATTACTTTAATTACTACTATTTACTGAGCAGACCAGTTTTTTCTATATTGTATGGGTTATAGTATGGTCTAATAAGCAGTTTACAATTATACCCGTTCTACTTGAAGATGTGGGATTCAGCTAGAATTATAAACGCCTTTAGGTAAGGTATTGATTGAAGCAAATAGTTATCCTATTGCCTAAATCAATAACGCAGCATAAAGCATTTATAAACCAGCCCTTTGGGGAAGCCTGAGCAAACCATATTCGTCGTCACATATTTTTTAAGGAAATAACTCTTAAAAATAAAATGTGCCTTGATTATGATTCGCTCAGATTTCCTGAAACGAACATCTTCAAGAGGAATGGGTATAGACTAGTTTGAAATAGAGTTTGGTGGAGTGTATCCATCAATAAACCGACAGATATTTCGTTGCAACAGGCCAAAATAAAATTATGAGCTGGATAGAAAAAATTCTCCCAAAAGCAAAAGCTACACAAAAAAGCAACATTCCTGAAGGGGTATGGAGTAAATGTTCTTCATGTAATTCTGTGCTTTATAAAGCTGAATTAGAGCGTCAAATCTCAGTATGCCCTAAATGTGATCATCATATGCGTATTAGTGCACGTAAACGTATTGATAGTTTTCTTGACCAAAACAATCGTATGGAATTAGGTGAAGAGTTTGAAGCACAAGATATTTTAAAGTTTAAAGACTCTAAACGATATAAAGACCGTCTTAGTGCGGCTCAAAAAAATACCGGCGAAAAAGATGCACTCGTGGTAATGAAGGGTGAATTACACGGTATGCCGGTTGTTGTTGCTGCATTTGAGTTTGGCTTTTTAGGTGGCTCAATGGCCTCTGTCGTTGGTGCTCGTTTTGTTAAGGGTGCAGAATACTGCTTAGAGCATAAAATACCATTGATATGTTTCTCTGCTAGTGGCGGTGCCCGTATGCAAGAAGCGCTTTTCTCTTTAATGCAAATGGCAAAAACTAGTGCAGCTCTAGCTAAATTGAGTGAAAACGGTTTACCTTATGTATCGGTATTAACCGACCCAACGATGGGTGGTGTATCTGCAAGTTTGGCTATGTTGGGTGATATTAATGTTGCCGAGCCTAAAGCACTTATTGGTTTTGCTGGCCCACGTGTTATCGAACAAACTGTTAGAGAGAAATTACCTGAGGGTTTCCAACGTAGTGAATTCTTATTAGAAAAAGGCGCTATTGATATGATCATTGACCGCCGTGAAATGAGAGTTACTCTAGCGCGTATGTTAGGTAAGTTTATGGGTCAACCTAGTGTTGTTTCGTAATCAGTATCAGCGTATAGCCGTTATTGCCTCTTTTACTTAAATCACTTGTTGATCGAATAAATGTCAAAATACAATTCAAGCCACTATCAAGATTTTACTCATCTCGATCAGTGGCTTTATTATTTAGAAAACCTACATAGTAGTGAGATAGATCTTGGGCTATCTCGGATTAGTAAAGTCGCAGAGCGTTTAGCTATTGATTTAAGTTTTGCTAAGGTTATTACTGTTGCGGGTACTAATGGTAAAGGTACCACCTGTGCTTTCATTGAAAATGCCTTACTTAGCTACGATAATATAGTTTCACAGCAAGGTGTTGCTGTTTATTCTTCTCCTCATATTGAACGCTTTAATGAGCGACTTCGAATAAATAAACAAGATGTAGTAGATAATGTACTAATTGATGCTTTTAAACGAATTGAAGATGCCCGAAAAGACATATCTCTAAGTTATTATGAGTATACAACATTAGCTGCACTGCTAGTGTTAATGGATGTTAAGCCGAGCTTTATAATTCTTGAAGTGGGTCTTGGTGGCCGTTTAGATGCAACCAATATTATTGATGCAGACATTGCTGTTATCACTACCATCGATCTCGATCATCAAAGTTATCTCGGTAATGACCGAGAAAGTATTGGTTTTGAAAAAGCTGGTATTATGCGAAAAAAGCAAGATATTGTTATTGGTGATACTAATGTACCTAACTCAGTATTAGCCCATGCTAATAAGCTGCAGGCATTTCATGGAGAAAGACTATATTTACGTGGTCAAGATTTTATTATTAATAATGGTTCATCAAAGTGGGACTGGCGAACTATAAAAACACAGCTAACAGAATTAATACCAACTTATATCCCTCGCGATAATGTGGCAACAGCGCTAATGGTATTAGAAAAGCTTAATCTGACGCTTACCACTAACTTTGTGAATAAGGTGATTTCAATAACTAAGGTTGCAGGTCGAACAGAGTTAATAAAACAGATAGATCATTGTGATGTTATTCTTGATGTAGGACATAATCCACAAGCGACACGCTACCTAGCTAGTTATCTTAAGCAAGTAAAAAAACAAGATAACTATCAAAATATCTATGCGGTAGTTTCTATGTTGAGCGATAAAGACATTAGTGCGAGTTTACAACCGCTAAAAGATGATGTCGATTTTTGGTATACTGGAGCACTAAGAGTGCCAAGGGCTGCCACACTAAAAATGATGGCAAGTAACTTAGCACTATTCACTCAAACTGCAAATTGTTTTGACAATGTCGATGAGGCCTTTAAAATGGCGAATAAGCAAGCGAGTAAGACTGACTTGATTCTTGTTTTTGGTTCTTTTTTTACTATTGCTAAAATCAGGCCTAAACTAACTATTCGTTAGTAGGGCCTATTCATTTACCGAATAAATTAGTCCGCTTAGTATTAGTTATATTTAATTAGGAGTATCTCTTGTCTACACCATTTCAAAATCGCCTTGTCGGAACTATTATTGTTGCAGCAGTGGTGATTATTTTCTTACCTGACTTACTTGATGGTGAGAAAAAATTACACCAAGATGATTTTGAAGCTATCCCTACCGCCGAGGTGTTTTCGGGTAAATTAATTCATAAAGCATTTCCTGAAGATAAATTGTTTCGAAAAACTATCACGCCAATCTCAAATGAAAAAGCTATTGATAAGGTCATTAATGAAAACTTAGCGCCAGAATTAACCAAAAAAATTGCTAAAGAAAAAAAGAACATAATAAAAAATATAGTATCACCTATCGTTAAACCACCGGTGAAAATAGTTAGAAAAGAAAAAAAACCTTTGCCAGAAAAAGCTATTGCTAAAGAAGCCTGGGTTATCCATTTAGGTAGTTTCAAAAATAAAGACAATGTTGTGCAGTTATTAGAAAAGTTAAAAGCTAAAGGCTATATAGCCTTTACTAAACCTATAAAAACTAAGCAAGGTACATTAACTAAAGTTATTATAGGACCTGAATTGATAAAATCATCACTGATTAAAAGGTTACCTGCATTAAATAAACTCACCGGTATCCAGGGTAAAGTCGCGTATTTTGAGCTAAATAAATAACAGGATTTTATAAAATGTTAGGTATTATTTGACGTATTCTGGTAGAATATGCGCCTCTAATTTAGAGAAACTCAACGAGAAACTCAAGTTATGGTTTGGATAGATTACACCATTTTGGCCATTATAGGCTTATCAACACTGGTTAGTTTGATACGAGGCTTTGTAAAAGAAGCGGTATCTTTAGTGATTTGGATTAGTGCTTTCTTCATTGCTAGCACCTTTTATGCAAACCTCGCTAATCTCTTAACGAATATTTCTGATCAATTCTTGCGTAATGCAGCAGCCGTGGCAATTCTTTTTATTGCAACTCTGGTACTCGGTGCTTTACTTAATTATCTTATTGGACAATTAGTCAGTAAAACAGGACTTTCTGGTACAGACCGTATATTAGGGCTTGTTTTTGGCGCACTCCGAGGCGTACTTATTATTAGTGCCGTAATATTTTTTGTCGATGCATTCACAGGTGTAGAAAATACAGCATGGTGGAAAAGCTCACAATTAATCCCAGAATTTAAATTAGTCGTAGAGTGGTTTTTTGAATACCTTAAAGGGTCATCAAGTTATATAACTTAGTTGTTGTTAGTAATAACTAGGTTAATGCGGAGTAAGTCCGTATACAGTAATTTTATAAGATATTATTTCAATATCCTCTAATTCAATATTTATACCATGGTTAACGTTATCCTAAGTAAGTGCCTTAGTTAAATAAATGTTGTTAGTGTTTTTTTTGTGGAGAGAACTTTATGTGTGGCATTGTTGGTATTGTCGGTAAAACCCCTGTTAGTCAGCATATTTATGACGGATTAACTGTACTTCAGCATCGTGGTCAAGATGCTGCAGGTATTGTAACCATTCATAATAATACCTTTAGATTGAGAAAAGGTAATGGTTTGGTGAAAGATGTTTTTCACACTCGCCATATGCTTCGTTTGCAAGGTAATATTGGTATTGGTCATATTCGCTATCCTACTGCAGGTACTTCTAGTTCGTCAGAGGCGCAACCTTTTTATGCAAACTCACCATTTGGATTATCATTAGCGCATAATGGTAACTTAACCAATGCGGAAGAATTAAGAACATGGTTATTTAACGAAGCACGACGTCATGTTAATACCACTTCAGACTCTGAAGTTTTACTTAATATATTGGCACATGAATTACAGCAAAGTAAAAATATTACTCTTACTCCCGATGATATTTTTACAGCGGTCGTAAAAGTACATAAACGTGTTCGTGGTGCATATGCGACGGTAGCACTAATTGTTGGTTACGGTATGATTGCTTTTCGTGACCCTAATGGTATCCGTCCTTTAGTATTTGGTAAGAGAGAAACTGAACTAGGCGTAGAGTACATGGTTGCCTCTGAATCAGTTGCGCTAGATGCCTGCTCTTTTGATTTTGTCCGGGATGTTGCCCCAGGTGAAACAATCTTCTTTTCCGAAAGTGGTAAAATTCACAGTCAGCAATGTGCAGAAAATCCTATTTACAGCCCGTGTATTTTTGAGTTCGTTTATTTTGCACGTCCAGATTCAACTATGGATAAAATGTCGGTTTACGCATCACGTGTAGAAATGGGAACTAAGTTAGGTGAGAAAATCGCGGTAGAATGGCAAGATATCGATATTGATGTTGTTATTCCAATCCCTGAAACATCATGCGATATTGCTTTACAAATAGCACATCACCTTGACTTACCTTACCGCCAAGGCTTTGTTAAAAACCGTTATATTGGTCGTACTTTTATTATGCCGGGTCAAGAACAGCGTAAAAAATCGGTACGTCAGAAGCTTAACGCTATTACTACTGAGTTTAAGGGGAAAAATGTTTTACTTGTAGATGACTCTATCGTTCGTGGAACAACTTCTGAACAAATCATTAATATGGCGCGTAAAGCCGGTGCTAAAAAAGTCTATTTTGCTTCAGCAGCCCCAGAAGTAAGGTTTCCTAATGTTTATGGTATTGATATGCCAAGTGCTAATGAATTAATTGCACATGGCCGTGAGTTAGATGATATTTGTGATTTAATTGGTGCAGACAAGTTAATATTCCAATCTATTAGCGATTTAATCACTGCTGTTGGTAAAGGTAATCCAGAAATCAAAACTTTCGATACTTCAGTATTTGATGGTAACTATGTAACTAATGATATTAATCATGAGTACTTAGAAAGGTTAGATGCGTTACGTAACAATACTAATAAAGAAGAGTCAGATAAAAATGCTGATTCTATTATTGATATGTATAATGAAGGTGCTGAGTAACATTTATAGTAAACAATTGAATAAAGACTTAGGTGTCTTTACTCGTTGTTTCAAAATTAATCGTATATAAAAAAATCCTATTTCTATTATAGAAATAGGATTTTTTTATTTTTTTAATGACTATTAAGTAGATAATAAGCAATTTAGTTCGCTCGTATATTCTTTAAGAAACAAATTCAGGACCGAACCCCATCGTCCACATCATAGCTGTAAATGCCATTAAGGTAACTAATAAGACTAAACCAGCTGTTACCACCGAACTTGAGTAGATAAAACCTTTTTCCTCAGGGATATTCATCATAATAGGTACGCCTGAATATAACAGATAGATGGAATAAGCCACTGCAGCAATACCTGCTAAGGTAACAAACCATAAAATGGGAAATAAAGCGGTAATACCTACCATGAGCATTGGTGTTGCGGTATATGCAGCAAGTTCTAGGGCTTGGACAAAGTCAGGTTTTGAGTCAAAAGTCTTAGCCATCCATTGAATGAGGTAGGCTAAGGAGAACACACCAATAACTAAGCCAAAGTACATGCTAATAGCCATTATTTGAGCACTAGCAACACTTATTTTAATTGGATCACCTACTCCAATAGTCCAACCAATATAGGCCGCAGCATAATAACTACATATTACTGGTATAAGCGCTATTGTTAATATATGCATCAAACTATAACTTAAGCTTTCATGACGCTTTTCAATCACATGCCATTCTTCTTTAGGATGGGCATACAGCCCCCATATGTGGTTTAGTATCATAATCAATCTCTCGCACGTAAGTATTCGACCAGTACTTTGCAGTTAAAATAAATAACTAGAAATATTTAAGCTATTAGTACTATTATTATTACTCCCTTATTTATGAAAGATATAAGGTACTCAGTCAAGTGTTGATTGAAAAATAAACAATAAAGCTCTATAGAATGTGTTTTTAATAATTTTATGCGATAAGGAAGATTATTTAACTAAGCTATCGTTAACTGACTTTTATTCGTACAACTGACATAACCTCAATACTATACCCGTTTTACTTAAATATGCAGGTTTCAGCTGGAATTATAAACGCTTTTAGGTAAGACATTGTTTGAATAGAATAGTCACTCTATTGTCGAAATCAATAACGTAGCATAAAGTGTTTATAAACCACTCCTTTGGGGGAAGCCTGAGCAAACCATACCCATCGTTACATTTATTTTTAAGGGAATGACCCTTAACAAAAAATGTACTTTGATTATTATTATTATTCGTTCAAGTTTCATGAAGTGCGTATCTTCAAGTTGAACAGGTATATGCCGGCAATATTTTTTGTTCCAGCGTAATAAGTCATGTTAACTCTTTGTCCTTGAATGTTTTGTTACAGTTTTTTACGTTTATATTTAAAGTGGCCGTCGAAGTTATCCAATACAAGGGTATTGATTATTCAATCATTACTATCTCGTTGTATATGAGAAGTCACTCTCATATGTTTGCTATGTATTAACTTTTCGTGTTTTTAATACATTTTGAGCGAAATCCTTACTTGTAAGCTTATTTTTTATAATTGAGGGCATTAATTTGATCTATGTCAGGTAAAAAACCGATTTTGCTAGTATCTCAATAAATAGACTTTTAAAATAGCGCATATAAAAATATTTACTCAAAAAAACCAAGCGACAAAACTGAGATAAACTGATGACCGAAGCAGAGCAACTATTAATACCGATATTAAACTTTTTATCGTGCGAGACACCTGAGTCCTGGATAAATGAGGCGAAGAAAAAGAAAAATTTACCAATAATTTTACGAGACCATCTTGCCTGTGAGCTTAAGGCAGGACAAACTGCTATGTATCTTATCCGGAAATATGCCGTTGATAAAGATACTACTAACGTATTGCTTGAATGGTTTGAACCTTATGAAGATTTTTTATATCGGAAGAAGGGCGATCTAGCTTCACTTGCCAATAAAAACAACTTATCTAAGGCTATTTTACCAAAGAATAGTAATACTCAGGCAAAGTCGCCATTTAGCCAGAGCTTGATTGATAAAATGGTGCTGTTAATAAAAGAAGAGTTACATCACTTTTATCAAGTACTAGAGATAATGGTCAAGCGAGATATTCCTTTTGATGGTCTTACTGCAGGTCGTTATGCTAAAGGTATGCTCAAACATGTAAAGACTTTTGAACCTGATGCTTTGGTTGATAAATTAATTATTGGTGCTTTTATAGAAGCACGTTCGTGTGAGCGTTTTGCTAAATTAGCTCCACACTTAGATGATGATTTGAATAAATTTTATATCTCGCTATTACGCTCAGAGGCGCGTCATTATCAAGATTATTTGACCTTAGCCGGACAAGTAGCGGGAAAAGATATTAGTGAGCGGCTAGCATATTTTGCAAAAGTTGAGGCTGAGTTAATTACATCGTCAGATAAGGACTTTAAGTTTCACTCTGGAAGCCCTATTTAATAGTGTGAAACTTACTCTATTGTAATATAACGGCTAACTTGTGTTGTCCGTTATATGTAGGCAAAGAATGGATAGTTAACAAAAAAGTAAAGTATAAGCATTAGCTTAACGGTTGATTTAATAACTCAATAGAGTCAGGAGTGACTTTTAGCCATGCACCTTGTTCATACCAGTCACCTAAGACTATACGCTCGGCGTTTGCGCCATTTGCAGATATTTTATGTACAGCTGGTCTGTGTGTATGGCCATGGATTAACAACTGACTTTTATATTTTTCAAGACATTCAATTACTTCACTTTCAGTAACATCCATAATTTCTTGCGATTTCATTGCCGTAGCAGCGGTACTTTTTTTCCTATAATTAGCAGCCATTTTTTTACGAATAAATAAAGGCAGACTTTTCACTGCTAATTGCCACCACCAAGAACGAGATTTCTTCCTAAACTCTTGGTAGTCGATATCACGTGTGCATAAAGTATCACCATGCATTATAATTACATGTTGACCATAAAGATCGATAGTATCTATTTCAGGTAAAAGCTGCATTGCTGCTTTTTTAGCAAAACTCTGACCTAAGAGGAAGTCTCTATTACCATGAATATAATAAATTTTTGTCCCAGACTGGCTCAGCGTCGTTAGTGCATTTGCTATTGTTTTAAGGTAGGGGCTATCATCATCATCGCCAACCCAAGCTTCAAATAAGTCGCCAAGTATATAAAGCTTTTCAGCTTCAATAGCATCATTTCTTAAAAAGCGTAAAAAACAGGCGCTGATATCAGGCCTGTTTTCACTTAGATGTAAATCAGCAATAAAATAACTTATCGCTGTTCTATTATTATCAATCATCGTGTTGCTAAGATTATTCAACAATAGCCGATTCAATTAAGATATCGTCTTTTGGAACGTCACCGTGACCATGGAGATTGCCTGTTTCGACTAGTACCATTTTATCAACGATGTCCATACCTTCAACAACGTTACCAAAAACGCAATATCCCCAGCCTTGTACAGATTCGCTAGTGAAATCTAAAAAGTTATTATCCGTTAGATTAATAAAGAACTGCGCAGAGGCTGAATGTGGCTCTTGAGTTCTTGCCATTGCCAAGCTACCAAGTTTATTACTTAAACCATTGTTTGCTTCATTTTTAATGCTAGCGCGAGTTTCTTTTTCGTCTAAGCCTGGAGCGAAACCACCACCTTGTGCCATAAAGCCTTTAATTACTCGATGAAAAACAGTGCCGTTGTAATGACCTTCTTCTACATACTGTTGAAAGTTTTTTGCAGTAACAGGGGCGTTATCGAAGTCTAATTCAATTTTAATATCGCCAAGATTTGTTTTTAGTATGATCATAATTGTCTCTACTTAAGTGTTAATAAAAGTGTTAATAAATAATATGTATATTAATTGCCATAATTGTACGCTAACTTGCTATAAAGTGCATTAGTCTTGATGATCCTTTAGATTTGTTCAGGTACAATCAATACCCGTTCTACTTCAATATGCAGATTCAGAAGTACAGAGGAATTTCACCTATAGGCGCGCCAATGAAGTCATGGTATTTTCTTACAAATTGGTGCAACAACGAAGTGATGTTGTTCTATGTTCATCTTCGGGTAGTTTTTAAAAGACTTTAAGCAGTGTTATTCATTTTAAAAAGGGAGTAACTATTTTTTACAATGAATGCCTTGCCTAAAGTCTTTTAAATTGCCACTGAACCCTACATTTTGAAGTGGAACGGCTATAACCTTATTCAATAAAAACTAAGTAGGAATCATAAAATATCATGTTGCAAATTTACAACACGCTAAGTCGTCAAAAAGAAACCTTTACACCAATTAATCCCGGTAAAGTAGGCTTATATGTTTGTGGTTGCACTGTATATGACTTATGCCATATAGGACACGCTCGCACCTATATTAGTTTTGACAATATTGTCCGTTATTTACGGTTTTCTGGTTATGATGTTAACTATGTTCGTAACATTACTGATGTTGAAGACAAAATTATCAATCGTGCTAATGAAAATAAAGAAACACCAGAAGCATTAACAGAACGAACAATTGCAGCTATGCATCAAGATTTTGATGCACTCAATATGGCTAGACCTGATTTAGAGCCAAGAGTAACCACACACATGGATGAGATCATCGCGATGATTAAAACCTTAGTGGTTAAAGAACATGCTTATGTAGCTGGCGATAATGCCAATACTATAGGGCAGGGCGATGTATTATTTAATGTTTCTAGTTATGCTGATTACGGTAAGCTTAGCGGACAAAACCTGGAACAATTACAATCGGGTTCACGGGTAGAAATTGATCAAAATAAAAATAACCCGCTTGATTTTGTCTTATGGAAATCTGCTAAGTCGGGTGAGCCAAGCTGGTCATCTCCTTGGGGAGAGGGCCGTCCAGGTTGGCATATTGAATGTTCAGCAATGAATGCTAAAGAGTTAGGTCATCATTTTGATATTCACGGTGGCGGCTCTGATTTAACCTTTCCTCACCATGAAAATGAAATAGCCCAGAGCTGTTGTGCCCTAGATACACCCTATGTAAATTACTGGATGCATACAGGTATGGTGCAAGTTGATCAAGAGAAAATGTCTAAATCATTAGGTAACTTTTTCACTATACGAGATGTATTAGCGCAATACGATGCTGAAACAGTACGTTTTTTCTTAACGACAGGTCATTATCGTAGTCAGTTAAACTATTCAATTGATAACTTAACGCAAGCGAGAGCATCTGTTGAACGAATTTATACTTCGTTACGTGATGTAAAGATACAAAGTGATTATGTTTTAGATAGGGAATCGAGTTTTGTTAAGCAGTTTTGCCAAGCAATGGACGATGATTTCAATACACCACAAGCATTAGCTGTGTTTTTTGAAATATCAAAAGAATTAAATGTTGCCAAGACTGATAACAATAATGTCTTAGCAAGTGATTTAGCTTCAACGTTAGTTACACTGGGTAAAGTTATTGGTTTATTACAGCTTGACCCTGCAGCTTTCTTGCAAGGTGATAATGATAACGATGAAGTAGCGATAATTGAAGCGCTTATTGTACAACGTAACCAAGCACGTATTGATAAAAACTGGCCACTTGCAGACGATGCTCGTGACAAACTTAATAGCATGAAAATTGTGCTAGAAGATGGCGCGGGTAAAACAACCTGGCGTAAAGCTTAAGCTATTGACTGGTAGTCTTGAATGAGGACTTAATTGTAGTTAATTAGTGTTATACGCAACTTAGATTCAAATAAAATCGGTAAATATTATCGTATTTACCGTTTTGATTGTTGAGCTTTAAATTGATTAAGCTCAGATGAATGTAATAGCTTTGCTACTGGGTTGCTTGTTGACAAGCAATTAGTGTATTTTCAATAAGGCTAGCTACTGTCATTGGACCGACACCACCAGGTACAGGAGTAATAAATGAGGCTCTTTCTTTAGCCACATCAAAAGCTACATCACCAACTAATTTGCCATTATCTAAGCGGTTAATGCCTACATCAATGACTATTGCACCTGCTTTAATCCATTCACCGGGGATAAAACCAGGTTTGCCAACAGCTACTACGATAATGTCTGCATTTCTTACCTTACCCTCTAAGTCTTGAGTAAAGCGATGCGTTGTTGTTACCGTACATTTAGCAAGTAAAAGTTCTAATCCCATAGGTCGACCAACAATATTAGAGGCTCCAATTACAAGCGCATCTAGACCTTTAAGATCAACACCCGTTGACTCAAGCAGTGTCATTATACCTTTAGGTGTGCAGGGTCTTAAACCTGGTTGTCTTAATACTAACTTGCCAACATTTGATGGATGAAAGCCATCAACATCTTTGAGAGGATTAATATGCTCGATAATTAAATCAGAATTTAAACCTGCAGGTAAAGGTAGTTGTACTAAGATACCGTCAATAGAGTTATCGTTATTTAATTCATTAACTAAAGCTAATAGCTCTTGCTCTGACGAAGTTATGGGTAAGTCATAAGACCGTGAAACAAAACCAACTTCCTCACATGCTTTACGCTTACTATTCACATATACTTGTGAAGCAGGATCACATCCTACCAAAATAACAGCTAAACCAGGTACTCTTTGGCTATGACTAATACGTAAATTCACTTTTTCTTTAACTGAATCTCTAAGCTGTTTGGCAATTGCTTTGCCATCGATCAATGATGCTGTCATAACTCTAATGCTGACCTTGGTTTAAGTAATAATAAAAACACCGTTATTTTGCCACAAACTACACGCGTATTGTAGGTTTACTTTACTTAGTATATTCTCGCGATAGGTAACATCCACCTCAGGGTACTTTTTAACTCAAAATATTAGATATTATATGCAGTAGTTCGCTGTTATATGTACCTTAGCGTATTTATCAAATATAATGTTATCCAATATTATTTACTTAATC
Organism: uncultured Colwellia sp.; assembly: GCA_913049915.1. GTDB lineage: Bacteria > Pseudomonadota > Gammaproteobacteria > Enterobacterales > Alteromonadaceae > Colwellia. The sequence goes on along the minus strand of CAJWZC010000090.1, from coordinate 587 downwards.
ATTTTATCAGGCACTGATTTCGTTATTAAGTGTACGTCAATTAGTAACAGGTATAACTCTTGAGTATGATTATAAAAATTATCCTTAAGAGTGGTAATCTAATAACTGAATAATTTTTTATATAACGGTTAAATAATCAGAATTATATCTTGAACAGAGTAATCATGAAATAATAGTTTGTAGCAGAAGAATACAGCGACTTGTGCTAAAAGTAACCGAACAGTTGTTTATTTTAAAAAAAGGTTTGACTGATGTTAAGCAACTCGGTAATATCCGCATCCGTTGAAACGAGGCAATTTATTGTCAGTAACAACAGTATATATCGGTGATTAGCGCAGCTTGGTAGCGCACTTGGTTTGGGTCCAAGGGGTCGCAAGTTCGAATCTTGCATCACCGACCACTTTTTTTTAAGTGGCATGTCGTTGTAGGAATTGCGCCCTTAGCTCAGCTGGATAGAGCAACGCCCTTCTAAGGCGTGGGTCGCAGGTTCGAATCCTGCAGGGCGCACCATATATATATATGGAGAGTATTATGGTGGCTATAGCTCAGTTGGTAGAGCCCCGGATTGTGATTCCGGTTGTCGAGGG
>CAJWZC010000089.1 GCA_913049915.1 uncultured Colwellia sp. | reverse complement strand
TGAAGATGCTTCATCACAACTATAGACGTTGTGGGACAAAAGAAAAGAAGAATACTTAGTGAATGCGTTAGTAAGGAAGACATGAGCTTCCAACAGAAATATGTTTTCAATTATTGACGACACGGTCTGTAATGGTCAGTCAGCATATAAAGAAGTTAGAACAACACTTAACGACTTTATTACTTGTTCGCAAAGGGAAATCTTTTTCACTAACGGATGCAGGTGAAAAGCTTTACCAGCAAGGAAAAACTTTATTGAGGACTTCTGAAGAAATAGAGGTCTCTATAAAACAAGATGATCCTTTAATAGGTACAGTAAAAATAATAATACACTGGTAGTGTTGGCTTAAAGTTATACCCACAATTATTAGATATACAGCAACGTAATCCAACGTTGATTATTGATTATATTTTTTCACCAAATACGAGCATAGAACAAGATTTAATCGATAGAAAAGTGGATATCGGTTTACTCACTAAGCTCAAGCCTTAATAAGCTTACCGATAGCGGTAGAGCCTTTAGTATTAGTTACATCAAATAAAATAAAGGCCATTAAGTGGCAAGTATTAAGTGAGCTTGGCTTTATTGGACATCCTGACGCAGAACATCATACCCAGCAATTGTTAAGTCTAATTTTCTCTGAATTTGAGCATATTAATCAGTTTCGCCATTCTGGATTTTCTAATCAAATTAACTTAATTTTAGAACCCATTAGTCGAGGTTAGGTTTTACTGTGTGGCCCTTGTATGCCGCAAATGCTTTCTCATAAGCAAGATGACATCACCATAAATTATTTACAACATACCGTTAATGAAACCTTATACCTCTACCAAAATCATCATTATTTTGAAAATAACCACACTAAGTATATAAAATCGTTTAGTAATTATTTATAATCTCAACACTAATAGATATAATTATTAAGTGGTAAGATATTAGCTAAATTGGCTTTATTATTTATTACTAGCCTATACACTCTGTATCGCTAAGTTTTAGTTCACGCCAATCAATCGTATATTCGCTTTTAGTCATTACCGCCTCGATTACACAGTCAATAACATTTTGACCTTGATCAAATATACCGACTCTACCAATAAAGTGTTTTCTTTATTGGTTACTTCGACCTTATTCTATTTAATATGGATGGCGCTTAGGATGAATTTTTTATCGCTTAACTCAAAACATAGTCAAGACTAAAACGGATAGTAAAAATGGGTCTGCTACCTTTTTGTGACTAAAAAACAACTTGGCCAATGTCTTCCTATTTAAGTTATCCTGCATGCTCTTCACTAATATTGATCTTGCCATTAGAACATCCAGCCATAACTGCATCGTTGGTTATTCGCTATTTATCAACTTGGTGTTTATCAATAAAATTCCTCCTAATTAGTGAGGAAGTATTAATTTTATTTTTAACTATAATACAGGGAGTTATAGAGTTCTTAAGAAATAAAACCTATTAAGATAAAATACAAAAAAATATCACATCATAAAAAACTAAAACGTTATGAGCTAAATTATTTAGTCCACTGTATAATAAGTTTAACTGTTTTAACGAAAGAGTATTTTTTATATGCGTTTAATTATCTTATGTGTTTTTATTACACTTATTGCGGCTTGCAGCACTAATCACCCTAATCAGGATATTACTGGCAAAAAATTCCCGTCAATTAGTGGGCAAACACTTGAAAAAAACAGTATGAATATGCCGGGAGATTTTGAAGAAGACTTTACCTTGTTACTCATTGGTTACAAACAAAACTCACAGTTTGATATTGATCGTTGGTTAATAGCTTTAGACATGACTAAAACAAAGATATCGGCCTATGAACTACCTACTATTCAAGGATTATTTCCAAGAATGTTCAGTACTGTAATTGATAACGGTATGCGTGCTGGTATTCCAAAACAACTATGGAAGGGGGTTGTTACTGTTTATGAAGATGGTGATAAAGTACAAGCCTTTACCGGTAATGAAAATCCTAATAATGCACGAGTTGTGCTGCTAGACAAAAATGGCCTTATTCTCTATTTTTACGATGATGGCTTTTCTGTAGAGGCCCTCAATCAACTAAAAAGTCATTTATAATAAATAAATTTATTATTGAGAAATAATATGCCAATGCTATTTAGTATTAAAAATGGTACTGAGATATATTAACTGAATAATTATATTTATTTGACCAGTCACTTACTTTACCACAAGCTTATTTACTTAAAAAATGATGCAACTGTAAAACTCGACGAAAACTAAATTTAGTGACGAGTTCATCATGGTAACTTAATGATGTTAACTTTATAAACCAAGGCTGGTGTGCGACAAATGCGGTTGATAATAGTTATTGATGGTTAAGCCACTAATTTACTAACTATCAATGATGATTTTTGATCATTATTACTTAGGCGTAACACCCGTATTTATCTCCTAAATTAAATATGGAAATAACATACCGCTGATCGGACGCTAACAGCGGATGTCGTTAGACATATATTTAACCTAAAATGAAATAACTATAAAAATATAATGTCATTTTATTAAAACTTAATTTTCTTATATTAGATTCGCTTAATTATCACTAATATAATTAGATTTAGTCATGTTTGCCAGTGATACTTAGCAAGCTATCTGCTAGTTATTTAAGCAATACCTAGCGTACAATAAACATACCCTACCCATTACTTACTAGAAACATCATAGTATTAACAGACTAAGAAAAAATAATATTAACTACACTACTACAGGCTAATAATTTGCCTGCACGGACCAACAGTATCTGTACCACACATTTCATCATACGCAGTCTGAAACTCTATAGTTGCCGTAAATATATTGTGATTGCGCAAATACTCTTTCGCATCTACTAATGAATTGAGCACGGCAATATCTCTTTCTTGATTTAAACCAATAAAGTTATTAGATGAATCAACAGCGCCTACAAGGTAATGCCTTGACTCTGCAACAGCCATAATAGTAGGCATCATGACTGTATTTGATATATTACTCATAATTAATTTCCATTTTATAGGTAGAATTAATATATACGCAAAGTTAAGACAATTAGATCAATATAAATAATAAATGAGAGTCAGTACAATTAAGATTAATGGCTATTAGCCTTCTCAGTAAAAAAGATGTTCTATGGTTAAGTGATCGAAAAATGGTTCCACACGTATGAACAGGTATTAAGAATCATTATGCGACAACTATTTAATGAAATATATTAATCACAATAACCTTGAAAATATGACATCACGCTATAGGGCGCAGGTTATAAACAGCTTATCCGGATTTAAAAGCGCTAATCTTATTGGTACATGTAGTAAGGATAATATAAATAATCTAGCTATATTTAGCTCTGTATTTCACCTCGGTTCTTCGCCTGCTTTGGTTGGTTTTATTACTCGTCCCGACAGTGTTGAACGTCATACTTTAGACAATATTAAACAAACTAAGCAGTTCACAATTAATCAAGTTAATGACAGTTTTTGGCAAGCAGCCCATCAAACGTCTGCACGCTATAGCACTGAGGAATGTGAATTTAAGAAAACAGGATTAACGGTAGAGACTATTGATGGAGTTAATGCCCCTTTCGTTAAGGAAAGTCGACTTAAGTACGCTTTAGTACTGCAAGAAATAATCCCTCTTCAACTAAATGGTACCTTATTAGTCATTGGCGAAATAACTAATATTATTTGTGATAAAGCGGCAATAAAAGATGATGGTTATATTGATATCGAGTCATTAAATACCGTGATGGTCTCAGGACTAGATAGCTACCACACAAGTAAAAGGTTATCGCGTTTGAGTTACGCTAAACCTAACAATAAACCTATACGACTTGCACTTAACGGTAAACCAGAAAGTATATTGACAGAAAATATAGACTAAAAATCTGGTTAAGAGCACTTAGTAAGGAAATAAGATGAAATGGTGTAAAGTATTAGGATATTTAGGTTTAATACCTTTTATCGCATGTCTCTACTTAAGTAGTGAAACACCTTTTTTTGGTATCTATACAACACAAGCCTTTGTTGCCTACAGTGCAATCATCTTAAGTTTTATTGCAGGTACAATATGGCAAAGAGATGCTGATGTTTATCAAGACAAACGACATATCATCAGTAATATTTTTAGTCTGATAGCCTTTGCTTCTTTGCTGGTTGTACACGAGGTTGCTTTAATTCTATTGGTACTCAGTTTTATATTTTTATTTGTTTACGAAAATTCCTTAAGCAAGAAGCCTAAATTGTCTACTGATTACATGAATATGAGATTCTGGTTAACCCAAATCGTGGTGTTACTTCACGTGATCGCATACGGACTTTGGTTTGGTTAGTCTTTTAGCAATTTGTTTATAAGAGGAATATTTATGTTAACGATATTTTATGATGGTAACTGTCCGATGTGTTTAGCTGAGATGGAGCACCTCAAAAAATTCGATAAAGATAATGTCATCAACTTGGTTGATATTCACCAAAAAGACTTTGAAACGCTCTATCCTACAGTAATATTTGATCATGCAATGAAAATATTGCATGGCCATTATAATAATAAAACGTTACTAGGACTAGAAGTAACACACCGTGCTTGGACAATGGTTGGTAAAGGTTTTTGGGTTGCCCCATTAAACTGGCCTGTTATTAAAACCGTAAGTCATTGGGTTTATTTAGGACTAGCTAAATATCGACATGAAATTTCAGCTTTTCTCGCCAAAAAATTTGGTTTAAAAGCTACTCACTGTATTTCAGGAACTTGTTATGATAACTCAACAAACGCTGATAATAGGCGCAAATAGTGATATTGCAAAGGCAATAGCTATACAAACACAAAATAGTAGTACTACTGGTTTGATACTTATCAGCCGTGCATTTGATTCAACTAATATTGACTCAGAAAATACTGCTGTAAATAGAATTACCATCAAGGATTATCAAATAGAATCTATCGACAAAGCAATTAAAGAAGTCGCTATTTTTGCTGAAGCGCCAATAACCCGAGTTTTTATCTGTAATGGTATATTGCACAATAAAAATATTAAACCTGAAAAAAGGCTCGAAGAGTTTAATACTGAATCATTTAATCAAGTAATGACCGTAAATGCTTTAACCCCTATGTTATGGATTCAACAGTTAACTCCTATGTTAACAGGTAAGACGCCTTGTAAAATTATTGCTTTTAGTGCGAGAGTAGGAAGTATTAGCGATAACTCTCTAGGTGGTTGGTATAGTTATAGGGCTTCTAAGGCGGCCTTGAATATGATGCTTAAAACGGCTGCGATTGAGTTAGCTCGTCGAGCAAAAAATATAAAAATTATTTCTTTTCATCCAGGTACTACAGATACCCCTTTATCTAAACCCTTCCAAGGCAATGTCCCTGCTGACAAGCTATTTACTTGTGAATTTGTTGCTAAGCAACTACTTGATATTGTTGAAGCAACACCTGTAAATCAAACAGCAAGTTATCTTGATTGGCAGGGAAAGTCGATAGGCTGGTAGAGCCAAGAATAAAAGCATACAGCAATTTTTTTGTGTGAGTAACTACTGCCAGCCCATTTTCCAAGTATTAATTTCTTTTAGTTCACGCCAATCAATAGCATATGTGTTTTTTGTCATGACTGCTTCAATCACACACTCAATAACCTTTTGATACTCATCAAATTTAACAATTGTGATAATAAAATGCTTTTCTTTATTACTTACCTCAACTTTCGTCCACTTACTGTTGATAAGGGCTTTAGGACTTACTTTAGTAATTTCTTTATTCATATACTTATCTTCATTAGTTTAATTAAAAGTAACTTAAAAGCTCACGCTAAAAATTGATAGAGCAAATTCTCCAGCAGACTTTCGTGTGACTAAAAAGCCAATTTCACGAATGTCTTCCGATTTGAGTATTGGTGCGTTTGATATAATACGTCCGCGAAACGATGCTTGAAAATCAGCAAGAGTGAAGCTTAACATCTCTCTTTTTCCGCTGACTGTATTAATATTATGTTTATAAGCCAATCGATAACCATCAAGAGTTACTATCATTCTTAATTGATAAGACAGCCCATCTCCTAAAATATCAATAGTAACGGTTTCAACTGCTTCAGATATTGGCTCAATCGTTCTAAATACCGAACTGAAACCACCATTATTATCGAGTGAAATATTGCCAAGAAAAGTCCCCTTACCTTGTTCGACTAAAAAACGTCCTTCAGATTTACCGCCCATGACACCATCATTAGTGATACGCCAACTATTCACATTTTGTTGTTCAATAAAATTTATCACCATAAATGACTCTTTTTCTGGGTGATGTTCCAGGTTGTTTAATTGCATGGGCATATCGGCACTTGAAACTGCGAAGTTAGTACTAAGCATCACTAATAAAAAAACGAGAATAATAATTCGCATAAACTTAATGATTTCCGTATGGCTTAGGCATATTTTCAGCCATGAAAATTAATTTTATTCACTAAACAATGTTGTTTAATGATGTCATTTAACTCTGTAAGATCATTCACTACAACATTCGCTAAGTCGGCATAACTTAGTATTTTGTTATAAGTAATGAGGCAAGACATAGTATTAGCATTTTGTGCTGCTTGTAAATCATATAGATAGTCCCCTACATACAGTAAGTTCTCAGGAGGCATATTCCAATCATGAGATAACGATAGTAAAGCATCAGGAGCAGGTTTGGCTTTGTGATCTTCACGTGTTAACAGTATAGGAATATCAATATTGTTGTTTTTAAGCTTTAGTAAAGCGGCTTGTTTGCAATTACGCGTGACAATAGCACAAGGTATAGCAAGCTCTGATAATAGTGCTAATAGTTCATCTGTACCGTTTAGCTTTTTGGCATTGAAGGCATCATTCATTTCATATTCAATTAACAACTCCTCAGACTCGGTTTTCTCCTGATCAGGCAAAGCAGCAACGAAGTCTAATAAGTCAACTTCTTTTGAACAACCCAAAGATGCTCTGATACTGTCAAAATCTAAAGATGAAGACACTAAAGTATTGTCGAGATCAAAGATAACGCCCTGTAGTTCATGTGTTAACAATAGTTAATACCTCTTATTAATTAAGCGCTATTAGCGAGTTAGCTTTTTTGTAGAATTCTTCAAAAGTATCTTTTTTATCAAATTCAACTTCGAATTTCCCGTGAAATAAAAGAGTTACGGTTAGATCTTTATAACTTAACCAACAGGTATAACCATCAAAATCATGCTGTGCTGTAATACCTACAAACTCATATACACTACCTGATTTAGTACCTTGGGTTGATATTAAATCAAAAATCCGTAAAAATTCTCGATATTTTAATGTTTTATTTATCATGGTTATAAGATTTAATCACTTAGTAATATGAACTAGAGTACTCAACAAAAAGTCCCTTACATCGACTCTAAACATTACGTAATAACCCCATGTTAAGATCATATAATAAAAATATACTTAGACATTAAGTGATGACTAAAATTGATGTAGAAAACTTTAAAAGCAATGAAAAACATTAAATTACAATCACTTAAATCACATCTATTAAAATTCAGTATATATTAGAAGATGGTAATACAAATCCTACGGCTATTTTACTATGTAACCAACGAGTTGCTTTGATTGATGCCAAGAATAATATAAATACAGCTCGTCAAATTAGAACTAATCGACACATAACCTGAATAAAAAATCACCGCTAAAATAAGTAAAGGGTTAACATTGTCCCTATAATAACGAGTAATCATTGTGATGACTTTGTTGATTATCTATTATAAGTAATAGCAGTATCTCCTGAATGACTCACAGCTAATTATTAGTCATAATAAAAAATATTAAATAAAGACATCATTATGCCAACAATCGTCATTATTTATTAGAATTTTATTCTTCAATTCAATCTCAGCTACATTAGTCTGTTAGACATTTTCCCTACAAACAGTTCCTTATATAAAATAGGTATTTTATCAATCTAAGTCTGTTGTATAAATCAGGAATAGCGTTTATCCTTTAGATACTAAGTAATAGATATACTTGTGTTATGTTTTACTAAATAAGGATAAATATACCTTCGTGCGTAAACCTCAATTAAAGTATATTAAGTTTAGTATATTCAATTATCTTCTAGCTGCTTTTATTCTCTTATACGTTAGTGATTTACGTGCTAGCATGCCAATTAATTCTGTGAATGAAACCTCTCTCTCCAACGCTAGTGTCCAGTTTGAATACTTTGAAGATACCGATAAAAAGTATAACTTTGAAAACATAGTCAAATTACCTGATGAACACTGGCTTAAGACTGAAAAGAATGATGCTTCTTTTGGATTCAGCCATTCACAGATCTGGTTACGTCTGAATATTAATAATGCAGATATTAAGACTAAAAACCTGGTCTTTGAAGTTGCATACCCGCTGCTTGATGACGTCACTTTTTATGCCTTAAAGCAGAATGGTTCGCTTCGAACTTTGGATATAGGTGACAGTAAGCCCTTTTATACTCGGGATATTGAACATCCAAATATGTTAATTCGCTTTCAGTTGCAAGTAGGTGAAAGCATAGATTTATATACGCGGGTACAAACCCAAGGCTCTATGATCTTGCCGATACGAATATGGCAAGAAAATCATTTCTTCGAATTTGCCGCTAAAGAAGAGAAATTTCATTTTTTCTACTACGGCACTCTGTCCATCATTATTCTAATTAACTTAGCTATATTTTTTACCTTACGTGAAAAATTGTATCTGTATTATTCATTAGCGACTACTGGTTACATTCTATTTTTCATTACAGCTAGGGGTTATGGACAACAATTATTTTTCTCTGACTTCCCCAAAGTTAATAGCCAACTATTCCTGTCTTCAATGCCTTTCCTTGCATTATTTTCCTTGCTGTTTGCGCGTGAATTCTTGCAAACCAAGCAACATAGTCGTCTGCTGGATATGGCCCTTCGTGGCATGATCTATTTCGAATGTTTTAATATAGTTGCTGCCGTATTTTTTGATTACAACACGGCGGTTCGGATATCAGCCATTTCTGCTATGCTTTTATTTATTGTCTTGTTTTTTGCTGGTCCTATTTCATGGTGGTCTAAAAGACGAGCAGGAGTATTTTTTACCATTGCTTGGATACCTTTAACTATAGGTTTTGTAGCGACGGCAGGAAGATCATCAGGTATTTTACAGAATAATTTTTTTACAGAATATGCGATGCAATTAGGATCCGGGTTAGAGGCCTTAATCCTCACACTAGCCTTGGCTGACCGATTGTATAGAGAAAGAGAGGAAAAAATTATTGCCCAGGCTACAAATATACAAAAAGAACAGCAGCGACTCGCAATTCAGAGCCAACTATCGGAAGCGATGATACGCGACTCTATTACCAATTTGGCTAACCGAAACCGTTTTGAAGTACTTGCTAATCAGATGTTCAGTAAATACAAGCATGAACGTTTTGTTATATTTGTTGCAAGAGTCACGCGTATAAATGAGATCACTAGAACATTAGGGATTTCAAGTTTGGAGCGTATCTTTCAAACGATTTCAGAACGGCTAAATCAGTCTGTCAGTCGTATGCCTGGCGTGGTTACTTCAACACATTCGCCAGGGGTTACAGATGCTATATTTCAGTTAACTGGTGATACTTTTGGGGTGTTAATAAGGCAAAGTATCTTTGCAAAAAACCGAGAACAGTACCAGGTTTTTACTAAAAAGCTTTCATTGCCTATTGAAATGGATTTACTTTCTATAGAGCTGGAGCCCTTAATTGGTGGTGCGCTTTACCCTGAACACGGTCTTGATGCTGCACAATTAATTCGTAATGCACTAGTGGCAATGGAGAGTTCGCATAATTCGACCGATCACATTTGTTATTATGATCATGCATTGGATATTTATAATGAAAGTCGTTTAACGCTTATGTCGGATTTAAGAGAAGCACTCAAGAATGATGAACCAACATTACATTATCAGCCGAAGCTAGATTTAAAAGACAATACCGTTATCGGTTTAGAAGCATTGATTCGTTGGCAACATCCCAAGCAAGGATTTGTTTCACCTGCTGACTTTGTGCCTTTAGCAGAACAGACCGGTGTTATTAAAGAGCTGACTTTATGGGTAATTGAGCGTGTAGCGAAAGATCTTCAATGGCTTCGAAGTAGTGGCTATTCAGGTAATATGTCTATTAACATCTCAGCGAAAGACTTATTAAGTGATAGACTGAAAGACCGAATTAAAGAAATTTTAGAAAAGTACCAAGTAGATCCATCAAAGATCTATCTTGAATTGACAGAAACAGCCGCTATGGATGAACCTGAAGCAGGACTAATAGCTTTGAATCAACTGGCTTCACTTGGATTAAAAATATCTATTGATGATTTTGGTGCTGGCTATTCTTCGTTATCTTATTTGAAGCGGCTTCCCGCGTCAGAAATTAAGCTAGATCGTTCTTTAATTATGGACATAACTAACAGTGAAAGTTCACGAATTATTGTTAAAGCATCAATTGATATGGCGCATGGCCTGGGATATAAGGTAGTGGCTGAAGGTGTCGAAGATGCTGAAACGTATCAACTTATGAAAGAACTTGAGTGCGATGAACTACAGGGATTTTGGCTGTGTAAGCCTAAGTCTTTACAAAATATTAGTGATTGGTTGTTATCTAGATAAATCAGTTAGCGAACAGATATCATATTACTTTAGTAGCACTCAAAACTATTATTTTTTAAGCCTAAAATAAGAACTTAACAAAAATTGTCTATCTAATAAACAGACTAAAACTATCAGTATTGTTTCAAGTTCACTTTAAGCTTATTTACTCTATTGTTAAGACTTATTTATGATGTTTTGTACATCAATAACATTTATTTTACCAATAAAGCATATTCAAAGTGACGCGATAAGACCATCATTACTTGATGCGTATCTCCTAGTATTTTTTCAAGAAAAGACAGATATTGATTGTCGAATACGTCATCATTATTAACTTTTTAAGCAACTTAGCGCTAAGGTAACGCTCATGTTCAAACCACTTGAGTTATAGGGCGATAAATCCTATGTACTTTATTTATTGGTTCACTTTTTATTTCATCCTATTACCTTCTCAATACGATAGAATATGTCATAAACATAGCAAAATTATTCCGTTAAAATTATCAAATTTTATCATCACTGAAAGACAAGGTAGAGCATAATTATTTATACGCTATTTTTATTTTTTTACTAAAAGTTAGACTCTTCCGCTAATGCTCAAAAGATGGCACAAAGCCTATTAGATTGTGTTCAAGCCCCAATAGAATTGGATGGAAACAAGTTAGTCACTACTTGTTCTATTGGAATCGCTATTGCACCCGAAGATGGAAGTACTTTCGAAGAGCTGTGTCAGCGAGCTGATATCGCAATGTATAAAGGTAAAGAAAAAGGCAAAAATGAAGCTAACTTTTTTAATCCCGACTGGATGCAATCACACAATCAGTTGTTAGCACTTACATCAGATTTGCGCGTAGCACTAAATAAAAATCAATTAGAGGTTTATTATCAACCTAAAGTTCTACTACACAACGGCGCACTTATCGGAGCCGAAGCCTTACTGCGATGGAATCATCCGACAATGGGCTTTGTATCTCCCGAAGTATTTATACCACTAGCAGAAAAGAGTGGACAGATTGTAGAAATAGGCAAATGGGTTATTGAACAAGCCTGTGAAAATTTACTGCAATGGCGAAAAATAAATGCGTCTTTTACCATTGCCGTTAATGTCTCATCAATTCAGTTCAAACGTGGTGATTTGTCTGAACATGTTAAAAATATACTAAAAAAATATCATCTACCAGGTCAGAGTCTAGAACTTGAATTTACAGAATCGTTACTTATGGATAATACACTTGAAGTAGCTAGTGAACTACAGTCGATTAAAAAGTTGAATGTTTCACTCGCAATAGACGACTTTGGAACAGGGTATTCAAATCTTGGATACTTACAAAACTTTGAAATCCAAACGTTGAAAATGGACCGTTCGTTTATACATAACATCTATGAAAATAAAAAGAATATAGCCATAGTAGAAGCGATAATCCAAATGGCACATAGCCTTGAAATGCTGGTTGTTGCTGAAGGTATAGAGGATGAAAAAACCGCGAAGATAATAGAAAAACTGGGCTGTACTATAGGACAAGGATATTTTTGGCAGAAACCAGTTCCTGCTGATACGTTAAATTCTCTTATTCAATTAAATAAAGTTAATGGCCAAAATCTAACGTTTAAAGAGCCTATACGGGTATAAAATAATGAGCCAGTTCATGACCGTTAAAGTCAGATTTAGTGACTAAATCATGGTAAACAAAGATATTTCAAGCCGATGAATTAAGTCATTTTTTTACTAAAAACTCTCTTTCAAAATGAATATAAAAAATAAAATCAATTATAAATATGTTATCTCTATCTACAGAATTAACTATTAATCTTTTTGGGTCACTCTCATCAATACTAACTTAGCGAAGTAAATACCAAGTATTGTAACTACTTTAATATAAAATCAAACCAAGCAGAATAAAATCTCCTAAGATTACTATCAACATTGAAAAAACACCTATGGCAACAAAAATAAAAAGGTTAAATTTGATACATAAGTTTATATGATCATAAACATCAAGATATGTCTTTAGATGATTCGACTGCCGGTTTATCTAAAATGTCGATAGATATCAGTAAAGCCTTTATTCGTAAACTCTCTACACAAGGTGAAAAATTCACCACTGAAAAGTTTAGAACCTTAAAAGTAACCTACTAACGTATCGCCTTAGATTATGTAGAAACCTATCGAAATAACGCAATGATGAATGGTCTTAAGTTTGATATCCATAGTGAATAAAAAGCCGTAGAAATCTTCGCTGAAAATATATTAACCGCTGGAAGCATATTTTAGAACAACCAATGGAGACGCATTTTATTCCATCTTGGAATTGTGTGGTTAGTGCTATCCCAGATATACTTTCATAATTAAAAGAAGCAGTTGAATTAGACAACCAAGAATTTAGCCAAAAATAGAGTCGTGAGTATTTAAGGAGTATAAAACTATGCAAACGCAGGTTAATGGCGAGCAAAAAACCTATGAAATGAATATTTCACTCTATGATGCGATGCAAGGCACCGTTAATGGTAAAGATGAATGGAATTTTGAACGTTTTATTTGTGCTCATGCCATTATGTTTGCCCTTGAAGGTATACCTGGGCGCTATATTCATAGCCTGCTAGGCACTCAAAAGACTATAAGAAATTAGAAAACACTCATCATAACCGCTCTATTAATCGACGTCGTTGGCAAGAAGAGGCTTTGGAAGAAGCGCTCGCTGATAACGATTTACATCATGCAAAAGTACTACCGACGTTGAAATCGCTATTAAATACTCGTATCAAAAAATCAGTATTTCATCCCAATACGACACAATTTATACTGCCTTTAGGCTTACAACTCTTTGGATTTTTGCAGCAAAGCCAAGATAGGAACTAGAGTATATTGTGTGTGAGTAATATTTCTGATCAAGTAATAGCATTACCCTTAAGTGAGCTAAATTTAATTATTACTGACTCGTGGTTCGAACTTATTAATAAAAATGAAATCACTGAATTAACACAATAGCTACTATTAAAACCTTATCAAACAGTTTGGATCAGTAATGTAATGACATAAACTGATTAAAAATACATCAAGATAGACTGTTAATCTTTCTTGGTCATTTTACTGGCTACTAACTTAAACGAATTATCTATCATGCGCTGACATTCCTTAAACAAAAAGCACTCTGTGGAATTGAGCCATCAATGATTACGGTATTCTACAAACGTTTAATCATATAATCGTTAGCACTACTATCTCAATATCAGTTTTGACTCAAAGAATGCAAGCGATCTTGACCAAGCTAATTCAGCATTTTCTTTATCGTATCGCCCGGTTGAGTCGTTATGAAAACCATGTTTTGCATTTTTGTACATGTGCATAACATAATCAACATTATTTGCAATTAAGTCCGCTTCATACTCAGACCAAGATGCGTTGACTCGTTTATCTAATTCACCTAATTGAATCATTAACGGTGCTTTAATATTTTTTCTTAACACTTTTGTTGCTGGTGTTCCATAAAAGGGTACGCCAGCATCTATGAGATTACTGTCAACTGCCGCTAAATGATTGACTATATACCCGCCAAAACAGAATCCAATACAGCCTAGCTTTCCATTTGAACGTGAATCAGATTTAATAAATTTTGCAGCGGCAACAAAGTCGTGCTGAATTTTTTCTCGTTCAAGTATTTTTTGCATTGCCCGGCCCTCATCATCATTGCCTGGGTAGCCCCCTAACGGAAATAAGGCATCGGGAGCAAAAGCAATAAAACCCGCTTTGGCTAATCGACGTGCTACATCTTTAATATAGGGATTTAGTCCTCGGTTTTCATGAACCACTAATACAACGGGCATTTTTTTCTTGCTTTCATTAGGTACTACTAAATAACCTCTACCTTCACCATAGCCTTGCGGCGAGGGGAAGTTTTCGTAGCTGGCCTTTATATCTGAATCGTTAAATGATACTTGCTCTGCTAATACATAGTTAGGTAGTAATACTGAGGTTAACACAGACATAGAATAACCAAGTGCGACTAAGCCAGTTAATTTTTTCATAAATGTTCGACGATCCATGCCACCATGTGCATATTCATCGTACCAATCAAATGCTTCTTCGGGGATATTATTATTTGGCATGCTGTATCCTATTGTTAATTCGTTATTGTCATTTAAAGGGTTAGTTAATGAAAGGTATTAGTAAATAAATATGCGATAGCATTGAAATAATAGCAAAAAAATTTAGATTATTTATCTCTAAATAGCCTAATACAAATTAAATTTATGTCGGCTACAGTCCCAAAAAAATCCTATCTTATAGGTTGTTATCAATACTTTTAAAATAACTTATAATTAGTTATAAAGGTACCAAGATAGACTGTTTATTTTTCTTGGTTATTTTACTGACTACTAATAAATACAAATTGTCCATCATCCGCTCTATTACACCCTGTGGAATTGAGCCATCAAGAATGATTGTATTCCACAAACGTTTGTTCATGTAATAGCCTGAGAAAACTGACGACAATATATCACGTAGCATAACTGCCTCATGTAGAAGACTATTTTATGTCAGGAGTAAACGTCCTATACTATAATAGTCTTAGCTATAAATATTATATTTTTCAGTAGATTAAACAAGCATTACTTCTTTTAAAACCTCTACACTGCTAGAGTTTATCACTACCAAACCTTGGGGCATTTTCTGTACAAAGTACACTTATTCAACGACTGATATTTTCATACTGCCATTAAACCAAAAGTTGTCTAAGTCTAAAAATATATAATGATTACCGTAAGTAAAACTAACGACATAAGATCACATAGTCTGCTGAGCAATATCGGTCGCTAGTTAGCGATAGATTGCCACCATTGAAAATTTAATAGCTAAACTCCGCTTATAGTCTGGTCACTTCCATACGGATGGTCACCACTTTTGTACTAGATACTTTTATTTGTCAAACGTTAATAACTGCTTAGTATTCTTTATTATTTGCGTAGCTAGTTTTATTAAAACTTTTGGTACTTTAAAAGTAGAAAAAGGAGATGATTATTTATCGCTTAGCTTTCATTGATCAAAATCAGATTATTATTCGTCTATGATTCTCACGATGGTTTACTTTACTCATCGACTGAGCCACTAAAACTAAAATGCAACCTATATTATCTTCAATGCATAGTACCTCAATT
>CAJWZC010000088.1 GCA_913049915.1 uncultured Colwellia sp. | reverse complement strand
GTTATGAGCCCGACGAGCTACCAGGCTGCTCCATCCCGCGTCCGAATGACCTACAATTAAGTAGGAAAGCCAAGTTGTTTTTATTCAAACTTAAGAATTGGTTGTAAGAACCCTTATCTAAGAAGAGGGAGCTGACGACCTATTTTTATACTTATTCTTTTAAACAAACAAGTTGGTTGCGGGAGCCAGATTTGAACTGACGACCTTCGGGTTATGAGCCCGACGAGCTACCAGACTGCTCCATCCCGCGTCCGAATGGTTTAAATATTACTATTGCTAGTAAATATTTAAACAAGCCAAGTTATTTTAATTCAAACTTAAGAATTTTTTATACTTATTCTTTTAAACAAACAAGTTGGTTGCGGGAGCCAGATTTGAACTGACGACCTTCGGGTTATGAGCCCGACGAGCTACCAGGCTGCTCCATCCCGCGTCCGAATGGTTTAAATATTACTACTGCTAGTAAAATTTAAACAAGCCAATAATTAATTTAATTCTATTATCAGAGAATTAGTTGCCGGTATCCTTATCTAATGAAGAGGAAACTGACAACATACTCTTTATACTTGAGTGAAGTTGGTTGCGGGAGCCAGATTTGAACTGACGACCTTCGGGTTATGAGCCCGACGAGCTACCAGGCTGCTCCATCCCGCGTCCGAATGGTTTAAATATTAATATTGCTATTAAAAATTTAAACAAGCCACAATATTTTACTTCTCATTGCATGAAATTACTTTCACAAAGGTTACTCCCTGAAAGCGATGCGTATAGTAAGGATAGAGCATCGATAAAGCAAGCGCTTTTATAAATAATTTTATGTTAGCATAAATGTTATTCGTTACGTGTAAAAATCAGGCAGTTTAGGTCAGTTAAAGTTAACTTTTGTTTATGTGCTTTGCGTTTGTGTATATAATCGCGCTCATAGTTTATTCTTCTGCTTACTCCGGAAATTCACCATGAAAGAATCCACGCAACAATTTTTAGCTTTAACCTCGCCAGGTATTGAAGTTTTACTGTTCGATGAAATAAAAAACCTCGGCGGATTTAACGTAATACAAAAACCAGAAGGCGTTTATTTTCAAGCTTCTTTAGCTTTGGGATATAAGATATCTCTTTGGACACGTCTTGCTACACGTATCATGCTAAAATTAGGTGAGGGTGAAGCGAAAGATAAAGACGAGTTGTTTAAAGCCGCTAGTAGTATTAATTGGCCAGAAATTTTTAACTCGACTACTACCTTTGCAGTCGACTTTGTTGGTTATAGTGAAGAAATTCGTAATAGTCAGTTTGGTGGTCTAACGATTAAGGATGCGATTGTTGATCAATTCAGAGAACAAGGTTTTGAGCGTCCTAATGTTGATAAAAAAGTACCACAGATTAGTTTTCAGGCTCGTCTACTAAGAGACAATGTTACTATTTTTCTTGATTTTTCTGGACGAGGTTTATTCCAACGTGGTTATCGCGAGCACAGTGGTGCAGCACCTTTAAAAGAAAATTTAGCCGCTGCGCTGATAATACGTTCAGGTTGGTTAAATGATACCAGTAAGCCGCTAGTGGATCCTATGTGTGGTTCAGGCACTATTTTGATTGAAGCCGTTTCAATGGCAGCTAAGCAAGCACCAGCCATTAATCGACAGTCGTGGGGCTTTGAGTCCTGGTTGTCACATGATGACGCTGTTTGGAAAAAACAATTAACGCTCGCGATAGATAGCTCTGAAGAGAATATGTCAAATCTCAAAGTGAAAGTATTTGGTATAGATATAGATGAACGTGTAATAAGAACGGCGCAACAAAATTCTCGTAATGCTCAGTTACATCAATATATTGAGTACAGCTGTAAAAATACCAATGATATGGATAATACCTTTGGGCAACCGGGTACCATTTTATTTAACCCACCTTATGGTGAACGAATTGGTGAATTACCTGAGTTAGTAGAAAACTTCGTTTTATTTGGTCAAAAACTTAAAATGCAGTTTAAAGATTGGCGTATTGCTATATTAACGGCGAATGTTGACTTACTTTCTTTGTTGAAACTGTCGAGTTTTAAGCGTTATAAATTTAAAAATGGCCCATTAGATTGTCAATTAGCTTTATATAACCTTGATGCAAGGCAAGGGGCAAAAGATGTGTCAAACCCACAATCAGACTTTGCTGAAGAAGATAGTGCGTTTGCTAACCGTTTAAAGAAAAATCGTAAAAATTTAAAAGGCTGGTTGAAATCAAATAAAATTGAAGCATACCGTTTATATGATGGTGATATTCCAGAATATAATGTTGCCATTGATCTTTATGGCGAGTACTTAGTAATACAAGAGTACGCCGCACCAAAAACTATTGAAGAAGATAAAGCACAAAAACGTCTGCAAGAAGTTATTTATTGGGCGCCAAAGGTATTAGATATCCCAAGAGATAAAGTGATTTTGAAAACGCGAGCTAAACAAAGAGGCGCTAATCAATATGAACGTTTAGAAAAAACGAAACAATCGCTGACTATTAATGAACATGGTGCGTTGTTTAAAATTAACTTATGGGATTATCTCGATACGGGCTTGTTTTTAGATCACCGTAAAACCCGTCAAATAGTTGCGAAAAAATCTCAAGGGAAATCGTTACTTAATTTATTTGCTTATACAGGGTCAGTCTCAGTACAAGCAGCGGTACAAGGCGCAGCAACGGTTACCACAGTTGATATGTCTAATACCTATCTAAATTGGGCAGAAGATAACTTTGCGTTAAATAAGCTGAATGGTCATAAATATCAATTTATTCAAGCAGACTGTTTAGATTGGTTGAAAAAAAATGTTAATAAATTCGATGTGATTTTTATTGACCCACCAACGTTTTCTAATTCAAAACGGATGGAAGATAGCTTTGATGTTCAAAGAGATCATGTTGTATTAATCACAGATGCGTTAAAATCACTTAATAGAGGTGGTGAAATATTTTTCACTAATAACAAACGTAACTTTAAGATAGATTTTGAAGCGTTAGTTGAATTGGGTTTAACTGCTGAAGCAATGTCTGACGTGACCCGTGATAAAGATTTTGCCCGAAATAAGCATATTCATAATAGCTGGTCTATTAAGCGCACGGCGACCTAAGTTGATAGGGATAAAGAATCAGTATAATTTATATGGTAGCGAAGGCTGCCATTTATGTGAACAAGCGTTAACACTTTGTTTAACCGTGTTGCCTATTGAGCAGTTAACGCAAGTTGATATTATTGAACAAGAAAGTGTTGGCCATGAAACGAAAACACTGGTTGAATTGTATGGTGTACATATTCCCGTACTCGAAAAATTATCACAAAACAGCAGTGAAAATACTAAGCTGTTTTGGCCATTTACCCAAGCGCAAGTAACGCAATTAGTTAACAGCAATTCAATTAGTTAACAATCAAGCATAAGAAGAATTATGGAATTATTAAGAATAGCCAATGGTGAGCTTGCCTTTGGCGAAGATAAGATTTTAAACAAAGCAGATTTAAGTGTACAAACCGGTGAACGTATCTGTTTAGTAGGCCGTAATGGTGCAGGTAAGTCTACTTTAATGAAGATTTTAATGGACTTACAAGGTTTAGACGATGGTCAAATTTTAAAGTCTAGTACTATGAAAATGTCAATGCTAGAACAAGATCCACCAGAATCATCTGATATCTCTGTGTTTGATTACGTTGCTGAAGGAGTAAAAGAAAACGCCGAACTTATCCGTCGTTATCACGCCTTAATTCACTTGATTGGCGAAGATCCAAGTGATAAAAATCTTAATAAATTAGCAAACGTACAAGAAGAGCTTGAAAAAGCTAATGCTTGGTTAGATGAACAACGTATTGACCAAGCCATGACGACGTTATCATTGGATGCTGATGCAAGGATTTGTGATTTATCTGGTGGTTGGTTACGTAAAGTTGCTTTGGCCAAAGCACTTGTTACTAGCCCTGATATCTTATTACTCGATGAGCCAACTAACCATTTAGACATTGAAAGCGTATTATGGCTAGAGCAATTCTTAAAAGATTTCGCCGGTACTATTATTTTTATCAGTCATGATAGGGCGTTTATCCGTGGTTTATCTACCCGTATTTTAGATTTAGATCGTGGTAAGTTAAAAAGTTATCCAGGTGATTACGATTTGTATATCGAGCAAAAACAGCATGATTTACAAGTTGAAGATCAACAAAATGCGTTATTTGATAAAAAATTAGCTGAAGAGGAAGTATGGATACGTCAAGGTGTTAAAGCCCGTCGTACCCGTAATGAAGGCAGAGTACGCTCGCTAGAAAAACTTCGTCTTGAGCGCACCGCACGTCGGGATGTACGTAATCAAAGCACCATGAATATTACTCAGGGTGATCGCTCTGGAAAACTAGTTTTTGAAGCTGAAGATGTCAAAGTAGCCTTTGGTAATAATGTAGTTATTGACAACCTCAACCTACTTATTACACGTAATGACCGATTAGCTTTAATTGGCGCTAACGGTACGGGTAAGTCAACTCTTATCAAACTCATCATGGAAAAGCAGGCTGCTACGAGCGGTAAAATGCGCTCAGGTGTTAATTTAGATATTGCTTATTTTGATCAACATCGCGAAGCTCTTGATTTAAACCTAACAGTACAAGAAATTGTTGGTGAAGGTAAACAAGAGGTTGTAGTCAACGGTCGCTCTCGCCATGTATTAGGTTATCTGCAAGATTTCTTATTTAGCCCTAAAAGGGCGCGTACTCCAGTAAGAGCTTTATCAGGTGGTGAGAAAAATAGATTATTACTTGCTCGACTATTTTTACGCCCAAGTAACTTACTTATTCTTGATGAGCCGACTAACGATCTTGATATTGAAACATTAGAGCTACTTGAAGAAGTTGTTGCAAATTATGCAGGAACCGTTATTTTAGTGAGCCATGATCGCGACTTTGTTAACAACTGTGTGAATACTTGTTTGTATTTTGACGGTACTGGACAGATAAATCAAATCGTTGGTGGCTACGATGACGTAGATGATTACCTGGCCTTAAAGAAAGTACAGCGTGATAATATGGCTGATGGAGCTGAAAAAAAAATTAGTCAAGAAAAGCATCCTAGAAACACTGCTACTGCTGCAGTGAATAACGAATTGGTAGCGCCTGAAGCTAAGAAAAAGAAGCTCTCGTTTAAAGAAGCTCGTGAGCTTGAGATGCTGCCAGGAAAAATTGATGAAGTGGAAAGTTTGATTGATTCACTGCAAGCACAAGTTAATAATGCTGACTTTTTTAGCCAAGATGAAAAAATAACGCAGAAAGTTTTGAACCAGCTGGCAGAAAGTGAGTCAAACCTTGAAATCGTTTACGCTAGATGGCAAGAACTTGATGACCAATAGTCATTAATTATTATCCTAAATAACATGCTTCAATTTGTTTAAAGTAAACGAATTGAATAGAATAACCTTAAAGAGTAAGTAAGTAGTATGAAGCAATTTGCAAAAAATATATTGGTGTTAGGAGTGACTAGTGCTTTAAGTATTAGTTTTCTTAATTTCAGCCACGCTGCTACTTATGAAGTAGTTGACAAAGGTAATGCAATAACCGTTGAGTATACTTACGGTAAAAAACAGAATAACCAAGGTGTTATGGCTGTTTCTGGGACAAATATCTATAATTTCCCTGTGCAGTTTCAACACTTAGATGATAATGATTTCAATAGTATTGCTAATTTAGCATTTGTACGCCAAGATTTTTATTTTGGTCTTGAGGTTATTGAAGATTTTGATGCGTTAAAAGCAGGTGAACCAACTGCGAATGATTTAGCTTGGGCAAAACTATACCTTCAAGAGATGAATCGTGCTAGTTCAAATCTAAACTTTGAATATCAAATTGTTGCTGATGTAGCGGCTATGATTAATGATGAGCGAGAGGAGGGTGTATCCAAAGAAATATGTATTTTTGATACTAGTTTTGACGCTGAAGAGGATCTTTGTTCAGGTGTTTTAACGCGTTCTACGGTTGATGTTATTGAAGGTATCACAGCGAATGATATTATATTTGGTACCGCTTCGGCGCCTTACTTACCCATGGCAGAGTTTACCGATAGTATTGGTAATCTCCATACGCATTGGATAAGAGAACACGGGCAACGAGGATTTTTCACCCCTGATAATGGTACGACAATTTATCCTGTTTTACCTATTGAATCTCGTTACGGTGGTGGTACTTCGGCCGTTTATGATATGAATGATAATGGGACTGCTGTTGGTTATAGTAGCTATAAATTAGCTGTAAGTAGAGAGGATTATATACTTGATACAAACGGTGGTTGTGCAGATCCTGATATATTAAAAGATTTACCTTATGAAATATGTGTACAAAAAATTCAAAATGGTATGTATCACAGTCAAGCATTTAAGGCGACATTATCGGCTGATAACGTTGTTGATACAGAGCTTTTAGGTTTATTGATAACTCCACATGTTGACGATAACAGACCTTTTATAAGCCAAGCTTTTGCTGTTAATAATAATGATGTCGCTGTCGGTTACTCTCATGGCTGGGATAGCTCAGATGTCATTACGCCAACTTCAAGTGAGGGTATGAGCGGATCCTATGCGGTAATGTTTAAAGACGGTAATGTGTTTGATTTTAATCAAATACATTACCGTTTTGGTGGTAGGAGCCCATTTCCTTTTTCGAGCGCTAATGATATTAATGATAGTGGCTTAGTTGTTGGTTATACTACCGATATTAACACTTTTGTTAAAAAGTTTTTTTATGTTGATACCAGTGTAGCTGAAAGTGATATGGAAATTATCATGCCCCTAGATTTCTTTACTACCTCAAAAAGTACTGCTTTTTCTGTCAACTCAGCCGGTATTATTGTTGGTGAGGGCGAAATAGAAAGTCATAATGATAGTCCTGACAACCCCCGTCGTACGGCTGCTTTTTTGTTTGATACTTCAAGTGACTCACCCGTTATCACTGACATTAATACCCTATTAACTTGTAATTCAAAATATTACATTATTAAAGCTAACGATATTAATGATGATGGTTATATCTCTGCTGATGCTATTGTTAAATCTGAAAGAAAAGATGCTAAAGGTGAATTGATACTTGATGAGAGTGGTAACCCGAAGGAAATTGATGTCGTAAGGGCGGTATTACTTAAACCTATTGTAGATGGAGTCGTAGAAGATTGCGATTTAGTTGAAGGTAAAGTTGAAAGACAAGGAGCAAGTATGAGTTCAATAGCCTTGTTTTTACTATTAAGCATCTTTGGAATTCGTCGTAGAAAATTTCAAAGATAATTTTTGTAGTGCGTAATTAAGTTTATATACTTAATTACTGATAATTATGTATATAAAAAAAGCACTATTGAGTGCTTTTTTTATGTCTAAATTTTATCAAGTTAAATCATTGTATTTAGATTTTCTTAAGCTATGCTTAATGAAGTTATGCAATATCTGTTTGACCAATTAGTTTTCTTGAGAACAACGACTTATTATCGTAACTGATATTAAGTCTTCTGTTAAGAAAAATAAAGGAGAGTGTATTTATGATGAAGCGGCAAAAACGCGATCGCCAAAATAGGGCACATACAAGAGGTTACCAAGCAGGTATATCTGGTCGTTCTAAGGAACATTGTCCGTACCAAATTGATGCAATAAAGTCACAATGGCTTGGTGGATGGCGAGAAGCCATAGAAGATAAACAACAGGGGCTATTTAAATAATAACTCGACAATATATTAACTAATTTAAATTAATACATTAAAAAGCCCAGCAAGTTGCTAGGCTTTTTCAATTTAAGCATCTGAAAATTACGGTGTGATTTTTACAGCAATTAAGAAAAAGCTGCTTTAGAACTTACTCGTATCAGTAAATAAACCAACTTTAAGATCTTTCGCTGTGTATATTTCTCGGCCATCAACACTTACGCTACCATCAGCAAGACCCATGTAAAGTTTACGCTTAATAATCCGTTTAAAGTCTATTTTAAAGGTAACTTTTTTAGCCGTAGGTAGTATTTGACCAGTAAATTTAACTTCGCCCACACCTAAAGCACGACCTTTACCCGGACCACCAGTCCAAGCTAAGAAAAATCCAACAAGTTGCCACATAGCGTCTAAGCCTAAACAACCTGGCATTACCGGATCACCTTTAAAGTGACAATCAAAAAACCATAGGTCGGGCGTAATATCTAGTTCGGCTATTATATAACCTTTACCATTGTCACCACCTTCTTCAGAAATGGTAATAATACGATCCATCATTAGCATGTTATCTGAAGGAAGCTGTGAATTACCTTCACCAAATAACTCTCCTGTGCCTGCTTTTACTAGATCTTCTTTACTGTATGAGTTTTGTTGTGGCATAGCCATAATAAGCTGAAATCCGATAATAAATTTTATGGGGCTACTTTAGCGTACACTTGTACTCTAAACAACTCTGAACAGTTAAATATTTAAAATAAGTGTTCTTTACCCAAACTACTTGAAGATACTGTCGTTATACGTAACTATATGTGTATGTCGCTAGAAACAAGCAAAATTGTCATGAAAGAAGCCAAAAAAACGAATGAACTGCCAAGTAAAAAAATCGCGATGACTAATGCCGAAAAGCAAAAACGTTATCGTGAACGGCAGAAAGAGCGAGGCTTACAGGAAATGCGTGGTTATATGTCACCAGAGGCAAAAAACTGTTATAAGCTTATCAGTGAACAAACTAATTGGTCTGACAGTGTCATAATGAGTAATGCGGTACGACTAACTTATGCCGCTTATAAAAATGGTCAAATAGGCTTATTAAATAGTTGGCTTAAAAATAATGAGCTCTAACGAGTATTAATATAAGTGAGTAATAGCCGCTTGTTTTTTACTATAAGGTCAAACTATCAAAATCAATAGCATAAGTATTAGACCACATTAGTTCATATTCGATAGGATTGAAGAGTATTCAATTGAATAATCAGTACTTTCGCTATATTCTTGCTGTTTCTCATAGTTAATTAAGGATGCTTTTCGTGATAAATGTTTTATTGGTTGATGATCATCATCTTGTTCGTGTTGGTATTAATAAAATTTTAACGAGCGTTAGAGGCTTAAATGTTGTCGGTGAATGTGAAACAGGTGAGGAAGCAATTAAATTTTGTCGAACGAGTGAACCTGATGTTTTACTCATGGATATGGATATGCCAGGCATGGGTGGGCTTGAAGCGACTAAAAAAATATTACGCTTTGCACCAGATGTTAAAATTATTGTCTTAACGGCACATTCTGAAGATCCTTTCCCTAGTAAAGTGATGCAGATGGGTGCTGCTGGTTACTTAACCAAAGATGCGGGACCAGATGAAATGGTAGTTGCTATTCGTGCTGTTCATAGTGGTCAGCGTTACCTACCTTCTGATATCGCTCAAAAAATGGCATTAAATCAATTTAAATCTGTTGACGATAACCCGTTCAATGCTTTATCTGATCGAGAGCTACAGATTATGATCATGATAACGCGTGGCGATAAAGTACCTTCAATCTCAGAACATTTAAACCTGAGTACTAAAACGATTAATAGTTATCGTTATCGTATGTTTGAAAAGCTCGGTGTTAGCAACGATGTAGAATTAACGCATTTAGCAATTCGTTTTGGTATGTTAAAAACAGAAAAGCTGTAAACCTCCTTAAGAAGCTAGTCTTAATGCCATCAAAATCTGAAAGTAATATTGAAAAAATAGTAAGTATTCAAGCCCCAACTTTTGATAGTGAGGCTTTTTTACGCGTAGTTACCGCGAAAGCTGGTGTCTATCGAATGTATGATAGTAAGCAAGTGGTTATTTATGTTGGTAAAGCTAAAGACTTAAAAAAACGTCTTGCGAGTTATTTTCGTAAAGATGTTGGCTCAGTTAAAACACAAGTATTAGTTAAGCAAATTGCCGCTATTGAAGTTACCGTTACTCACACTGAAGGTGAGGCGCTGATACTCGAAAACAACTACATCAAAAAGTATCAGCCTAAATATAATATTTTACTACGTGATGATAAATCATACCCTTATTTACTGATCACCGCCCATAAGCATCCTAAGTTAGGCTTACACCGCGGTGGAAAAAAAATAAAAGGAGAATATTTTGGCCCATTTCCAACGGTTGGGGCTGTTTGGGAAAGTTTACGCTTAATGCAAAAAATATTTCCTATTAGGCAATGTGAAGACAGTTATTATCGCGCACGGTCAAGACCCTGTTTACAACATCAACTAGGTCGGTGTTCAGCACCTTGCGTAGATAAAATCTCTGTGGATGATTATCAAGACCAAGTCAATCTAGCCAAGCTCTTCTTACAAGGAAAAAGTTCTTCGGTAATTGAGCAGTTAGTGTCAAAAATGGAATTAGCCAGTAATGAGTTACAGTTTGAATACGCGGCAAAATATCGTGATCAAATAGTGACCCTGAGAAAGGTTCAACAGCAACAGTTCGTCAGTGGTCATGTTGCCGAATTAGATGTTGTCGGTTTATACCGTGATAAAACCCAAGTATGCATTCATCTGCTATTCATTAGGCAACATAAAATATTAGGTAGCAAAAGTTATTTCCCAACAGTACCGAGTGAAAGTAGTGACAGTGATATATTGCAGGCTTTTATTGCTCAACACTATTTATCTGCTGAAACATCAAGCCATGGTAAAGTACAGGGGAGTATCCCCAAAGAAATTGTTATTAAAGAATCAATTGAGCAGGTTGAGGATTTAGCTACACTGTTGAGTGAACAAGCAGATCATGAAGTTAAAATATCAACGAATACACGAAGTGAACGGGCTCAGTATTTAAAGCTGGCTGGTACCAATGCACAAACAGCACTTGTTACCCGAAATAGCCATAAAGAATCAATGCAAGCTCGCTTTGCAGCGTTAAATGAAGTGTTCGAGCTTGAAAATGGCATACAGCGTATTGAGTGTTTTGATATAAGTCATACCATGGGGCAACAGACGGTTGCTTCTAATGTGGTCTTTAATCAAGAAGGTCCGCTTAAAACTGATTACCGTCGTTATAATGTTTTTGGTATCACTCCAGGGGATGATTATGCCGCGATGGCATTTGCTTTAAGAAAGCGTTACGGAAAATTAAAAGCCATCCCCGTTAAATTAGAAGAGCATAGTGCCTTAGAAAAGTTACCCGACATTGTTTTTATTGATGGTGGTAAAGGACAACTTGCCGAAGCTGAAAATTTTTTTAGTCAGCTAGCGTTAACAAAAACACCATTATTAGTTGGGGTTGCTAAAGGAGAGTCACGTAAGCCTGGTTTAGAAACATTAATTTTAGCGGGTAGCCATCAGTTAATTTCCTTACCAGCTACATCACCAGCATTGCACTTAGTGCAACATATTCGAGATGAATCGCATCGCTTTGCTATAGCAGGGCACAGAGCGAAGCGGCAAAAGGTGAGTAAAAAGTCTCGCTTAGAATCAATTGAAGGAATAGGCGCCAAAAAACGTCAAAGCCTCTTAACATTTTTAGGCGGCTTACAAGAAGTTATGCAAGCCGACATTATCACCTTAGCCAAAGTACCAGGTATAAGTAATATACTAGCAGAGAAAATCCATAATGCTCTACATGATAAATAATACTAAATAAAATATTGAATTAAGAGCTATGTTAGGAGAGTGGTAACAAGTGAAAATTGTAGGTGTATAGTCATCTATATCAAACAAATTAGTGAAGGTATAATTTTATGATAAGTACCCTAGGCCGAGATAAAAAGCTATATATAGTGTATTATTTATTTTGATAATGACGCTACATAGTTATAGCTTATGAGATAATACAGAAGCAATTATCAGGAGAAATTCTTTTCTTCAATCAATGCATAGCCTCTAAATCTTTTAATTTTCTCTGAATGATCAATTCATTACTTCAATTAGTATAAGCGACGATAGCGATGGTTTTTACCTGAACTTGTCTAATTCTGCCATAGCACTGCTATAACAACTTGTGTAAACTAAAGAAAAATACTTGCAGTGAAAAGTGAATGTGGACAATACCTAACCAAATAACA
This sequence comes from uncultured Colwellia sp., assembly GCA_913049915.1. GTDB lineage: Bacteria > Pseudomonadota > Gammaproteobacteria > Enterobacterales > Alteromonadaceae > Colwellia. The sequence goes on along the minus strand of CAJWZC010000088.1, from coordinate 3,868 downwards.
TTATTCCGGATCGTTTTGATCCCAGTTTTCTTAATTATTTTCTATCTACCACTCTCATGGAGTAACTTTGGTGCATTCGCCGTTTTCTGGTTGGCAGCCATTAGTGATATATTAGATGGCTACCTTGCTAGAAAGCTCAACCAATCTTCTGCCTTTGGTGCCTTTATAGATCCCGTAGCCGATAAACTGATGGTTGTTGTTGCCTTGGTAATGATTGCTCAAGATTATAGTTCATGGTTGGTCTCTATCGCGGCGATTATCATGATAGCGCGGGAAGTCTTTATTAGTGCTTTGCGTGAATTCATGTCTTCCATAGGAAAACGTGACATTATTGCGGTGTCTAATATGGGAAAATATAAAACGGCAGCACAAATGTTAGGTATCATGGGACTCATTTGGCAACCAAGTTACGATATTCCATTAATTTTATTTTACTTGCCACATGAAGTGATTAATTACCTTTCTTATGGCTTTTATTCTATTGCGACTGTTCTAACTGTCACTACTTGGGTTAGTTACTTCAAAGCAGCGTGGCCAGAGTTGAAAGGGCAGTAAGAATATTTGAGTGTATTTGATTGAAATTAACTCACTCAAACAAGCATTATGTTAAAAAGAGAACAAACGACTCGCTTTTTAAGCAGTTAGGATAAAAAGTTAATTTAATAGTTGACTGAAAAATATTAAGATGTAGAATGCGTTTTTGTTGACAGGGAGTCAGCAAGTGAAGCAATGTTGACTAAGCTGATATTACATCTACTTGTTAAATGTTTTACTAGAATTTTGTAAGTTTTAAGCTTTAAATAAAGCGGCTGTAGCTCAGCTGGTAGAGCATCACGTTGCCAACGTGAATGTCACGAGTTCGAGTCTCGTTAGCCGCTCCAATTTAACTTAATAGCAAATTTCGTTGATATTGATATCAATTATATATCGTTGACAAAATGGCGGGTTGGCAGAGTGGTTATGCAGCGGATTGCAAATCCGTGTACACCAGTTCGATTCTGGTATCCGCCTCCATTTTGCCCGGGTGGTGGAATTGGTAGACACAAGGGATTTAAAATCCCTCGCCGAAAAGCGTGCCGGTTCAAGTCCGGCTCCGGGTACCATTTATCTAGAAATAAAGTAATATAAGTAAAGTTCTAATGAAGCGGCTGTAGCTCAGCTGGTAGAGCATCACGTTGCCAACGTGAATGTCACGAGTTCGAGTCTCGTTAGCCGCTCCAATTCTAGTAGTAATACTAAAATAAGCTTTACCTGTATAAGTAGTAAGTGAAGATTAATATTTTATGAAGCGGCTGTAGCTCAGCTGGTAGAGCATCACGTTGCCAACGTGAATGTCACGAGTTCGAGTCTCGTTAGCCGCTCCAACACTTCACTAAAGAATAAGTAGGTTACCAATACCTACTATAAAAAACTCCCTTTATCTTATAGATAACGTTGCCCGGGTGGTGGAATTGGTAGACACAAGGGATTTAAAATCCCTCGCCGAAAAGCGTGCCGGTTCAAGTCCGGCTCCGGGTACCATTTATCTAGAAATAAAGTAATATAAGTAAAGTTCTAATGAAGCGGCTGTAGCTCAGCTGGTAGAGCATCACGTTGCCAACGTGAATGTCACGAGTTCGAGTCTCGTTAGCCGCTCCAATTTTTTATAAGTTTATGGCAAGTTGCCAGTAATTATTTTTAATAAAATAATAAATAAATTTGTAAAGAGTAGGTACCAACCTACTATAAAAATACTCCCTTATCTTTTGGTAAAAGCCTTAAAGATACAATGCCCGGGTGGTGGAATTGGTAGACACAAGGGATTTAAAATCCCTCGCCGAAAAGCGTGCCGGTTCAAGTCCGGCTCCGGGTACCATCTTTACATCGTACAATTACTTCAGTATATCTTACTTTAAATGCCATTTTTATCGACATCAAGTATGCTCCAATTCGGTAAATCATCTCGATATAGTTGTACTTGCTGATAATATTTTTTTATCAATCCTTGCTTTCGCATTATGCCAAGGCCTTTTTCAAGTGCCTGATAAACGCTTTGACCATTGGGATGATTTTTAGCAATAATAAATTGATATGCGGTCTTCTCATCGATGAACAGTCTAGGGGCCGCTACAAGTGTTATCTCTTCCTCTTGTCGTTGAAAATCAGTGAGGGATAGTATAGTAAAATCAATATCTCGATAGGCAATGTGCTTAAATACACTGCTTCTATTTCGTGATAACTCTAGTTTTGTTGGTCTAATTTTTTATAGTAATTTAATATCTGGTTGCCATCCCCTACCTATTACAGCGCTAAACTTCCTTAAATCTTCAACAGCTTTTACCTTCATCAGGGCATGGTTTGATTTTAAGCCGTATATACCTTTCAAGTTGTTTTTGGCGCTAATGAGTGGTGTACTTTTAAACATGCCTTTTGGAGTGTAACCTTTCTCAAGTGTTCTCATAGAAAGTAGCACATCGCCATTTTGTACCAAGTCATCGGCCCTTTTAGGGTTAGGACTGTGGACCAGTTCAAGGTTTACAGCTAACTCCGCTCTGTCCAGTGCTTGAACAAAGATAACTAAACTGATAAAGGCTCTATTTGTAATTTTCATATCGATGGATGTGAACTCTAAGGCTGTTTTTTGCTTCTGCTTGAGCGTTGATTGGTAAAACGTTGCTGTCTGTTTACCGACTGCAACTTTTACTGTTATTGGAATAACGGCAGATGCGATAAAAGACATGCCAAGCATAGAGATTGCTATGCATAAAGCTAACTTGCTGCACATTCTTTTTGAAAAAATAAAAAATAAAAAATAGAGGATAATCCAAGAAAATTAATAATTACATCATTTTGACTTAATTAATGTAACATATTACTTGAAATTCATACCAAAAAAATTTGAATCTAAACTTTTATCCCCATTTAATAATACTGATGTGATCAAAGCTGAAAAGAAATATTGATAGCTGTGTGTCTTGTAAACACAACAAGATTGCAAGTATTAACCTTTGTGTAATGGTCAATTAAAACTGGAAAGATTTTAAGCTACGTTTGTCAATTTATTATATTTCTGATGCGGCGTCATATACTCAATACTTGAATGTCGGCGCTTGTAATTATAAAACCTGATATAGCTTTCAACTTCATCAACAACTGAAAGATGATTTATAAAAGTAATATTGTTCAGTCTTTCTGTCTTCAAGCTTCTAAAGAACCACTCCATTACCGCATTATCCCAACAATTCCCTCGACGGCTCATGCTTTGCGTAATATTGAGCAATGCTAATTTATCTCTAAATATTTTGGCTGAGTATTGAATACCTTGATCTGAGTGAAACATTAATTTACGCGTATTTGGTTGTTGCCTATTCACTGCATCGAGTAATGCTTCGTTTGCTAATTTTGCATCCGGTGTTTGTGATAATGCATAGCCAACAATCTCTTTACTCGCTAAATCAAGCACACACGCTAAATAACTCCAGCCTTGATACGTTTTTAAATAGGTAATATCACCCACCCAATGTGTATTGATTTTGACAGGATTAAAGTGACGCTTAAGTAAATTAGGCGCATATTTGTGCTCTTTACCTGAATTTGGATAGTAATGCCGCTTCTTAGGCCTGATGGCTTTTATATTCAGTCTCTTCATAAAAGTACGCGTTTTATGTACGCCTATCTCATGACCAAGCTCAACTAACTCTGCATGAATACGGTGTTTACCATAGGTATTACCAGAATCAATTAAGATATTATTAATTAAAGTCATGACGTTTATTGTTGCTGCACTAGCCGTTACAGGTTGATAATAATAACTGCTCAAGTTGATATCAAATACTCGACACAATTCATTCATTTTATATTGAGGCTCTGCTTTCTTTATATCTTTGAT
>CAJWZC010000087.1 GCA_913049915.1 uncultured Colwellia sp. | reverse complement strand
GCTTCGCTATCCGTGAAGGTGGTCGTACTGTTGGTGCTGGTGTTGTTTCTAAAATTATGTCTTAATTTGCTACTAACCTCGATTTAGCGTTGTTGTAGGTATTCATTGACTAACGTCAACTCCGTGCCTACACCTTGTTAAATCATCAGTTACTAAGTAAATGCATATTAGAAACTAGTATCGAATAAAAAGGTCGCTAACGCGGCCTTTTTTGATCTTATTGAAAAATGTAAAGAATAGACTTGGAATGAGTTTTGTCATCACTACTATTCTTTCGAGCCGTCATATCTGAAGTTACGGATACTAAATTCATTGTTTAGTTTTTATAATTATCACTTCTGAAATAACTAATAGCTTATCTATTGTATTTTAAATAATCATGATCAGACTATTAGTCGAATCTATTACCAAGAAACGGCTTATATTAGTCAATACATCAAATACTTCTTGAGTAAAACACTGGGCTGAGTATAATAACGCCTCACTTCTCGAGTATCTCTTATTTCCCTAAAAACTAAGATTCACCCGATGAGTGTAACTGTTGCTTTATAAGCAATTTGTAGGGGTGTAGTTCCAATTGGTAGAACAGCGGTCTCCAAAACCGATGGTTGGGAGTTCGAGTCTCTCCACCCCTGCCACTTTGAGTAAACATAGGTAAATTTGCGTATGTTTTAGTGACTTGTAATCACAAGTCGCGTTATTAGAAAGTAGATAAATACGGAATAGAATTATGAATGCAAGTACAGAAGAGCAACCAAGCAGTTCTTTCGATACAGTAAAGTGGGGAGTTATATTCTTACTTTTAGCTGGTGCTGTTGCGGGTAATTACGTTTACGGTGAAGAATCAGTATTAATTAGAGCCGTTGCAGTTGTAGTAATGGTTGGTGTTGCTGGTTTAATAGCATTACAGACCGAAAAAGGTCGTAATGCCGCTATATTTGCAAAAGAAGCTCGTACTGAAGTACGTAAAGTTGTTTGGCCAACACGTCAAGAAGCGGTACAAACGACAGGTATTGTATTAGTAGTGACTTTGTTGATGTCATTACTACTTTGGGGATTAGACTCCGTTCTATTCTGGTTAGTTGGTTTAGTTACAGGTATGCAGGTTTAGTTATGTCTGAAGAAAATATGTCAGAAGAAAACAGCCCAGAAGAAATTTCAGCTGCAGATAATGCTGAGAAGCAAGCAAATAGAAACCCAAAATTGCGTTGGTACGTAGTACAAGCTTTTTCAGGTTATGAAGGTCGTGTTCAAAAAACATTACTTGAGCACATTGGAATTCATAGCTTAGAAGACAAATTTGGTGAAATCTTAGTTCCTACTGAAGAAGTAGTAGAGATGCGTGCTGGTCAAAAGCGTAAAAGCTCACGTAAATTTTTCCCAGGCTATGTTTTAGTGCAAATGGAAATGGATGTTGATGCGTGGCATTTAGTGAAAAGTGTACCACGTGTTCTTGGTTTTATTGGTGGAACGAGTGATCGTCCTGCACCAATTACACAAAAAGAAGCGGACCGTATTTTACAACGCCTTGAAGAAACAGATAAGCCTAAGCCTAAGACATTGTTTGAGCCAGGCGAAGTCATCCGTGTTATTGACGGACCGTTTGTTGACTTTAGTGGTGTGGTTGAAGAGCTTGATTACGAGAAAAACCGTATCAAGGTATCAGTACTTATCTTCGGCCGTTCAACACCAGTTGATTTAGAATTTGGTCAAGTTGAAAAGGGTAGCTAATTAGCTACTCCTGTTCCTTGGAATAAGTATACTTGATTAATAACGCTTGCCTTGTGCAGGCGTTTTTTATTCCTGGAGTTTAATTGTTTTTAATCGTTAGCTAATGAATTATTAGCGATGTATTGAAGAGTATAACGTCATCCCATCTATCACCTTGTTCACTGTAGGTCTCAATGACTTTATAATCTTCAGTCAAGCATTGTGCTTTGATTTACTCATTCCATCTTCAACAGTTTAATAAAATTTATGAATGTGCTGTACTGGTGAAAACTGTCACATGCTGTTAAAGGTAATTGTAATAATGTCTTTGACCAGGCCAAATAACTTCTTCAGCCAGCTTCAAGGTAAAGGCTGTTCGATCGTAGAGTCGATTTAGGCTGTCATTTTACTATTATTCATGTGGTTATCGCGTGATATTTATACACTAGGAAGTTACCGTTAGCTAGGTGGCTTAACTATTTTTTTGAATCGTTCCCTATTAAACCAGCTAGAAGGATTATTAATATGTTGTTCAGTTTCATTCATGCGTGTATATGTATCTTTTGGGTGTGAATGACGGCTTGCTTTAAAGTCATTTATTACTGATTTCGCTGTTAGTGCAAAGTAAGCGTTATGGTAAAGGTTGATGATACTGATTATTTCTTTGCCGTATTTACTATGATATGAAATCTACCTAGGCGTTTTACTTGGGAGCTATCCGTCAGGTAATAGCACTCAACATCACCCCATTCGATAAATAATAGTTTAGAGATTAACTTATCCTAATAAATTATACTGTAGTCTTGATATACAATAAAACGGTTTGCTTTTTTACTTATAGGTAAAATAATCACTTTTTTTTGAGTTTGTACGTTAAAAGTAATTTAATTTATATAAACATTGTTTTAGCTAAGTTAGCCGTGTTGCTCGGTTGTTAAACCTCATAATTAAGGTGTAGTTAACTGACGAAATTTATCTGATATGGTCAGATTTACTTTGCAGTAATTGATTTAACTTATCTATTTTCTCCTCAAGTATCAGCATATCTTCTTTAGTCGCTATTGTTTGTTTAGATTTTCCTTCTTAATGATTCATCACTTGCATGGCATCAACAATAACCCCAATAAATAAGTTAAGTACCGCGAAACTAGTAATAATAAAGGGGACAAAGAATACCCAAGAGAGGGGGGGGAATAACTCCATCGTTGGACAGACAATAGCCATAGACCAACTTTCTAAGGTCATTACCTGAAATAGGGTATAAGCCGAAGCACTAATACTACTAGACCACTAGTTTTAATCGTAACTCTATTGTGAACAGCACTAGGATAATCGTATCTATAGTGTGTAGAAGTTCGGCATTAGCGTTACCAAACTGGCTTGTTCCAAGGCCCAGACTAATTGCATTAAAGAGAATAAGGGAAATAGTAAATTTTTAGGATTTTATACTTTCAACAAATTTTTGTAGTTTGCTGTTGTGTGAAAATAAATACATCTGAGGCCTAGCAATAATGTGTATGGTATCTTTATATGGGTATTATAACTAAAATAAAATTATTTAATGTAAGAGGTTTTAGCCAATATATCTTAATCAATTGTCTGTAGTATGAAATTTAGCTTATCCGCTTTTATTTAATAAAAATTTTAAAGATATTTTTACAATTTAATAACTAAATGCTGCAAAATTAGTTAAAAACGCATAAAATGTACGCAGTTAAAAATAAAATATTCGACTACATTTATAGAGATAATATGTAATGCGCAACTTATCAGTTTCCAAAATAAGCCAATTCATCAGTTTATCAATTTTTTCTTTATCGTTGTCAGCTACCGAGCAGCCAAGTGCTGAAAGTTTAGTTAATAAAGTATATCTTGGTGGTCATGCCATGTACTTAAAAACAGATGAAGACCGTCTATTTAATGCTAATGCTAACTCATCGATTGACCATGCTTCAGGCGTAGGTGTTGAAGGTGGTTTCCGTTTTTCAGAATTATTTGAAACTAGACTTTCTTATACACACTTAAATCCCGTTACTCAGAATCATAATGCTAATTTATCATCAGGCAGAAGTATCGTACTAGATTTATTATATTTTCCATTTAAAGAGAGTTTTTATATTGTCGGTGGTGCCGATGTTTTAGATGTAGAAGGTTCTGATATTTCTGCAGCATTAGGTGCTGGCTACCGTCATTATTTAAGTAAGAATATGGCACTTTATTTTGAAGGAAAAGGCCATTATCAGTTCGAAGATAATTATACAGACCTATCTACTAAGTTAGGTTTTATCTATTTCTTTGGTACACAAAAAGCTGAAATAAAGCGTAATGAGCCAGTAAAAACTAAAACTAAAACTAAAACTGTTGCTCCTATCGTTGAATTAGATAGTGATAATGATGGTGTGTTAGATAGCAAAGATAATTGCGCTAATACTCCTGTAACGGATAAAGTAAATGAAGTAGGTTGTACTATTTTTACTGAAGCGCAAGATACAGTTAATTTACTTATTAACTTTGATAGCAATAAAGCCGTAGTTAAAGAAAAATATAAACCAACTATAGATAAAGTCGCTAAATTTATGGAAGCTTATCCAGAACTTAGTCTAACAATCAAAGGGCATAGTTCAGCAAGAGGAAGTGCTGCATATAACCAGACTTTATCTGCTAAGCGTGCTCAGGCTGTTGTTGATGTTTTAATTAATGACTTTGGTATTGATGCAAGTCGTTTAAATTCGATAGGGTATGGTGAAAGCGAATTACTAAATACTGATAATACAGATACAGCTCATGAACAAAACCGTCGTATTGAAGCTACGGTTTCTACTACTAATAAAGTAGTAGAAAAACGCTGATGTTACAGTGGAAAAAGTCGTGTTAAGTAAATGCAGAACACTACTATTTTCTAGGTAACAATAAAAGCGCTTGAAATGAGATAGCTGGTTAATATATAATCCGCTGCCGCTTATTTTTAGCGCGCACTAAATGCGCTTTATTCTATTGTGAAAGCAATTGTTTCTAAAGCGAATTTTGTAAACAGGGAAGCAAAAGTTTTTCGATAAGTTAGTGAATTCTACTTTAGCGTTAAATTATTTGCGTTAATTACCCAAACACAAGGTATTTTAAAATGGCTAAGAAAGTCCAAGCTTTAATCAAGCTACAAGTTGCTGCTGGTGCAGCTAACCCGTCACCACCAGTTGGTCCTGCACTAGGTCAACATGGTGTTAACATCATGGAATTCTGTAAAGCGTTTAACGCGAAAACAGATTCTTTAGAAAAAGGCGCTCCGGTTCCAGTAGTAATTACTGTATATAGTGATCGTTCGTTTACTTTCGAAACAAAAACTCCACCTGCTTCTTTCTTATTGAAAAAAGCAGCTGGCATAAAAAGCGGCTCTGGTCGTCCTAACACTGATAAAGTTGGTACTGTTACTACAGCTCAACTTGAAGAAATTGTTAAGACAAAAGAACCTGATTTAACTGCTGGTTCTCTTGAAGCTGCAGTGCGTACCATTGCGGGCTCTGCTCGTTCAATGGGTTTAGTGGTAGAGGACTAATCAATGGCTAAATTATCAAAACGCGCTCGTCTTATCCGTGAAAAAGTAGACGTAACAAAAGAATATGATATCAATGAAGCTGTTTCTTTATTAAAAGAATTTGCTACAGCTAACTTCCGTGAAAGCGTAGATGTTGCTGTAAATCTTGGTATTGATGCACGTAAATCAGATCAAAACGTTCGTGGTGCTACGGTATTACCAAACGGTACTGGTCGTGACGTACGTGTTGCTGTATTTACACAAGGCGAAAACGCAGAGAAAGCTAAAGCAGCTGGTGCTGACATCGTTGGTATGGAAGATTTAGCTGCGCTTGTAAAAGCTGGCGAAATGAACTTCGACGTTGTTATTGCTTCTCCAGATGCAATGCGTGTTGTTGGTCAACTAGGTCAAATCTTAGGCCCTCGTGGTTTAATGCCTAACCCTAAAGTTGGTACAGTAACTCCTGACGTAGCTGGCGCTGTTAAAAACGCTAAGTCTGGTCAGATCCGTTACCGCAACGACAAGAACGGTATCATCCATACTACTATCGGTAAGGCTGATTTCGAATCTGCACAATTGCAAGAAAACTTAGAGTCTTTGCTAGAAGCGCTTAAAAAAGCAAAACCAGCAAATGCTAAAGGTCAATACTTGAAGAAAGTTTCTCTTTCTACAACTATGGGTGCCGGCGTTGTCGTCAACCAAGCAACACTAACTCAAGCATAATATTTACCTGTAAATTATTACATGTAAATAGCTGAATAAAGTTTTGTGTATTGAATCTTTACAAGGGCAAAATTATAATCTATAATTTTGCCCCTTAAATTTTGGTAGGAGTTGTGGGGTTTTTTAGACATTTTAGGCATTATTTTTAAAATAAAGTCGTGTGATGCCTGATAAATACACAACCCCCGTCCAAGACCGTAGGTGTCGTTATTTCTTCTGATATAACGACTTAATTTATCCTACGTAGATGGTGATTACCCAGATATTTCCTAGATTTTTCTGGTCCTCGCCGTAATGGCTTAGCTATTAAGTAATTAATAGCTAAGGATTGTAAATACCGGTACTTTTTACCGGTCTGAACCAGGAGTTAAAGCCAATGGCTATCAATCTTGATGACAAAAAAGCAATTGTTGCTGAAGTTCAAGAAGCTGCTAATGGCGCTCACTCAGTTGTAATCGCGGATGCCCGTGGTGTTACAGTTGAAGCAATTACTGTATTGCGTAAGCAAGCACGTGAAAATGGCGTATGGATGAAAGTTGTCCGTAACACATTAGCACGTCGTGCAGTAGAAGGTACTGAATTTGAATGTGTTGCTGACGTATTCAAAGGTCCTTCATTAATTGCTTTTTCAAGTGATCACCCAGGTGCTGCTGCACGTTTATTCACAGATTTCGCTAAAGCTAACGAAAAATTTGAATTAAAAGCAGCTGCATTTGAAGGTAACGCAGTAGACGTAAATATGTTAGCGAAGCTACCTACTTACGACGAAGCGATTTCACGTTTGATGAGCGTTATGAAAGAAGCATCTGCAGGCAAGTTAGCCCGCACATTTGCTGCTATACGCGATCAGAAAGAACAGGAAGCTGCATAGGTTATATAAGCTTTTTGCTTATAACCCAGTTTTTTGTATTTAGAGTTATTTCAAACAGTGTTATTTTTTACTTTAAGAAAGTAAAAGGGCCTGTTTATTAAAAATTAGGAAATTATAGTATGTCTATTTCTAAAGACGATATCTTAAACGCAGTTGCTGAAATGTCAGTAATGGACGTTGTTGCTTTAATCGAAGCAATGGAAGAAAAATTTGGCGTATCTGCTTCTGCAGCAGTTGCTGCAGCTGGTCCAGCTGAAGCTGCTGATGAACAAACTGAGTTCAACGTTGTTATGACTAGCTTCGGTGAGAAGAAAGTTGCAGTAATCAAAGCAGTTCGTGGCGCTACAGGTCTAGGCCTTAAAGAAGCTAAAGATTTAGTTGAATCTTTAGGCGTTGTGAAAGAAGGCGTAGAAAAAGCTGAAGCTGAAGAGCTTGTTAAAGTTCTTTCAGAAGCTGGTGCTTCTGTTGAGATCAAATAATCTGTTTTTAAACAGATTATTTGCCTGAAAAGGCATGGCTGGTGATTTAAACGTCACCGGCCTTTTTGCGCTTTTGTTGTTAGGAAATAAATTGTTATTTATTTCCTAACAACGCATTATTAAGCGTTTAGGTGATTTTCTCGTTATTAGAGAAGCACCTAGTAATATTTAGACGTAAATATTACAGCATAACCTGTCTAGCTGAGCTTTGCTCAGTAGGCAGATTTGGCTATAACCAGCAAGCTGAGGAACCCCATGGCTTACTCATACTTTGAGAAAAAGCGAATTAGAAAGGACTTTGGTAAAAGTGCACAAGTAATGGAATATCCATTCTTGTTGTCCATTCAACTCGATTCTTTCCGCAAGTTTATTGATATTGACGCAACAGGTGAAACCGGTCTAGAGGCTGCTTTTCGTTCTATTTTCCCGATTAAAGCTTATTCAGGTAGCTCAGAATTACAATATGTTAGCTATCGTTTAGGTGAACCATTATTTGACGTAAAAGAATGTCAAATTCGTGGTGTAACTTATTCTGCACCATTACGCGTAAAATTACGCTTAGTGGTTTACGATAAAGAAGCCGCAGCAGGTACTGTTAAAGATATCAAAGAGCAAGAAGTGTACATGGGCGAAATCCCGTTGATGACAGATAACGGTACTTTCGTAATCAATGGTACTGAGCGTGTTATTGTTTCACAATTACACCGTTCTCCTGGTGTATTCTTTGATCATGATAAAGGTAAAACTCACTCATCGGGTAAAGTATTATATAACGCACGCGTTATTCCTTACCGCGGTTCATGGTTAGACTTTGAGTTCGATCCAAAAGATAACTTATTTGTACGTATAGATAGACGCCGTAAATTACCCGCGTCAATCATTCTACGTGCATTAGAATATTCTACTGAAGAAATTCTGGCGATGTTCTATGACACAACTGAATACACCATCAAAGGTGATAAGTTAGTCATGGATCTTATCCCTGAACGTCTTCGTGGTGAAACAGCTATTTTTGATATTTCTATCAAAAAAGGTGAAGTATTAGTTGAATCTGGTCGTCGTATTACCGCACGTCACATTCGCGCTTTATCAAAAGCTAAGATTGAAAAACTAGACGTTCCAGCAGAGTACATCGTTGGTCGTGTTTTATCAAAAGCTTACATCGACAAATCTACAGGTGAAGTAATTGCTGAAGCAAATGCTGAAATCACTTTAGAATTATTAGCCGAGCTTAGCCAAGCGGGCCATAAAGTACTATCTACTTTATACATGAATGAATTCGATGTTGGTTCATACATGTCTGATACACTTCGTGTTGATGGTTCAACTAATAAGTTAGAAGCGTTAGTTGAAGTATACCGAATGATGCGTCCAGGCGAGCCACCAACAAAAGATGCGGCAGAAACGTTGTTTAACAACTTATTCTTCGCATCAGAGCGTTACGACTTATCTAAAGTAGGCCGTATGAAGTTCAACCGTCGTGTTGGCAACGCAGATGATGTCGGTACTGGTATTTTGTCTAAAGAAGACATTATTTCAGTAATGAGAACCTTAATCGGTATTCGTGACGGCAAAGGCGAAGTTGATGATATCGATCACTTAGGTAACCGTCGAATTCGCTCAGTTGGCGAAATGGCTGAAAACCAATTCCGTGTTGGTCTTGTTCGTGTTGAACGTGCGGTACGTGAACGTTTAAGTCTTGGTGACTTAGATGCAATCATGCCACAAGATTTAATCAACGCTAAGCCAATTTCTGCGGCAGTAAAAGAGTTCTTTGGCTCTTCACAATTGTCACAGTTTATGGATCAGAACAACCCATTATCAGAAGTAACACATAAACGTCGTATCTCAGCCTTAGGGCCAGGTGGTTTGACACGTGAACGTGCTGGTTTTGAAGTACGAGATGTACATCCAACGCATTATGGTCGTGTTTGTCCAATCGAAACGCCAGAGGGTCCAAACATTGGTTTGATCAACTCGCTTTCATGTTACGCACGTACCAATGATTACGGTTTCTTAGAAACACCTTACCGCAAAGTTATTGACGGTTTGGTTACTGATGACATCGATTATTTATCAGCAATTGAAGAGGGTAACTTTGTTATCGCTCAGGCAAATGCTGAACGTGATGATAGCAACAAGTTAGTACAAGACTTAGTTAACTGTCGTCACAGAAATGAATTTACACTAAAAGCTTCTGCTGAAGTTCAATATATGGATGTTTCACCACAACAAATTATTTCTGTTGCGGCGTCACTTATTCCATTCCTTGAGCACGATGATGCTAACAGAGCCTTGATGGGTTCTAACATGCAACGTCAAGCGGTACCTACTTTACGAGTTGATAAACCGCTTGTTGGTACTGGTATGGAAAAAGTAGTAGCTGTTGATTCAGGTGTTACTGCCGTTGCCAAACGTGGCGGCGTAGTAAGTTATGTTGATGCATCACGCATTGTTGTAAAAGTTAACGAAAATGAAATGCATGCTGGTGAAGCCGGCATTGATATTTATAACTTAACTAAATACACGCGTTCTAACCAAAATACTTGTATCAACCAACGTCCAGTGTGTCGTATGGGTGAACCTGTTGTACGTGGTGATGTATTAGCTGATGGTCCTTCAACAGATATGGGTGAATTGGCTTTAGGTCAAAACATGCGTATCGCATTTATGCCGTGGAATGGTTACAACTTCGAAGATTCAATGTTGTTATCTGAACGTGTTGCTATTGAAGATAGATTTACTACTATTCACATCCAAGAGTTAACGTGTATTGCACGTGATACTAAATTGGGTAGTGAAGAAATTACTGCAGATATTCCAAACGTAGGTGAGTCAGCATTATCTAAATTAGATGAAGCGGGTGTTGTTTACATTGGTGCTGAAGTAAATGGTGGAGATATCTTAGTAGGTAAAGTAACCCCTAAAGGTGAAACACAACTTACACCTGAAGAGAAACTACTACGAGCAATTTTCGGTGAGAAAGCTGCTGACGTTAAAGATAGTTCATTACGTGTACCTAACTCTGTTAAAGGTACTATCATCGATGTTCAAATATTTACACGCGACGGTGTTGAAAAAGATGCTCGTGCCGTAGAAATTGAACAAATGCAACTTAAAGAAGTTAAGAAAGATCTTGGCGATGAATTAAGCATTTTAGAAGATGGTATTTACGCACGTACTAAGAAATTGTTGTTATCTACCGGTCTTAACGAATCAGACTTAATGTCTATGTCTCGTGACAAGTGGTTAATACAAAACTTATCTGATGAAGGTCAACAAGCTGAGCTTGAGCAAATTGCTGAGCAATTTGATAATATCAAGCAAGATTTTGATAAAAAGTTTGAAGTTAAGCGTCGTAAGATCACTCAAGGTGATGACTTACAACCAGGCGTATTAAAGATTGTTAAGGTTTACTTAGCCGTTAAACGTCACATACAGCCAGGTGATAAAATGGCTGGTCGTCATGGTAACAAGGGTGTTATTTCAAACGTAGTACCTGTTGAAGATATGCCATACGATGAGCACGGTGTACCAGTTGATATCGTCTTGAACCCTCTAGGTGTTCCGTCACGTATGAACATTGGTCAGATCTTAGAAACTCACTTAGGTATGGCGTGTCGCGGTATCGGTGAAAAGATCAACCGTATGCTAGAAGCACAACAAGAAATTCATAAACTACGTAACTTTATTCAAGAAGTCTACAATGTAGGTGAGTCTCGCCAAGTAGTTGATGTTGCTAGTTTCTCTGATGACGAAGTTTTGCGCTTAGCAGGTAACTTACGTGCAGGTCTACCAATTGCTACACCAGCATTTGATGGCGCAGCTGAAAAAGAAATCAAAGAGTTATTCGTGCTTGCTGATATGCCACAAAGTGGTCAGTTCGTATTAACTGATGGCCGTACCGGTCGTGAGTTTGAACGTCCTGTCACTGTTGGTTATATGTATATGTTAAAACTGAACCATTTAGTTGATGACAAAATGCATGCTCGTTCAACGGGTTCTTACTCACTAGTAACTCAGCAACCACTTGGTGGTAAAGCTCAGTTCGGTGGTCAGCGTTTCGGTGAGATGGAAGTATGGGCACTTGAAGCTTACGGTGCTGCTTATACCTTGCAAGAAATGCTAACGGTTAAGTCAGATGATGTTAACGGTCGTACTAAGATGTATAAAAACTTAGTTGATGGTGATCATCGCATGGAGCCGGGTATTCCTGAGTCATTCAACGTATTGTTGAAAGAAATCCGCTCGTTAGGTATTAACATCGAGTTGGACAAAGACTAGGTATTAAGCCATAAGTCAACTGCGCTTATCCTGATGGATAAGCCGGTCAGCGAAGAAGGCAAATGATTTTGCCTTCTTCTCAAAGTTTAACTCCGACAGGAGAAGTGTGTGAAAGATTTACTTAAGTTTCTTAAGCAACAGAATCAAACCGAAGATTTCGATGGTATTCGCATCGGCTTAGCATCACCAGATTTGATGCGTTCTTGGTCATTTGGTGAAGTTAAAAAGCCAGAAACCATTAACTACCGTACTTTTAAGCCAGAACGTGACGGCTTATTCTGTGCACGTATTTTTGGTCCAGTAAAAGACTATGAATGTCTTTGTGGCAAATACAAGCGCTTAAAGCATCGTGGTGTTATCTGTGAAAAATGTGGCGTTGAAGTTACATTGACTAAAGTTCGTCGTGACCGTATGGGTCATATCGAATTAGCTAGTCCAGTGGCTCACATTTGGTTCTTAAAATCATTACCATCACGTATTGGTTTATTACTTGATATGACGTTACGTGATATCGAGCGAGTGCTTTATTTTGAATCTTATGTTGTAACTGAACCTGGTTTAACAACATTAGAAAAAAGCCAAATTCTAACGGAAGAAGAATATCTTGATGCGTTAGAAGAGCACGGTGATGAATTCGACGCCTTAATGGGTGCAGAAGCGGTACTAGCTTTACTACAACAAATCGATTTAGACGGTGAAGTAGCGCAAATGCGTGAAGAATTACCTGAAATCGGTAGTGAAACTAAACGCAAAAAAATCACTAAACGTTTAAAATTAATGGAAGCATTCGCTGCCTCAGGTAACAAACCTGAGTGGATGATAATGAATGTTTTACCAATTTTACCGCCAGATTTACGTCCGTTAGTACCTCTTGATGGTGGTCGTTTCGCGACTTCAGATCTTAACGATCTATACCGTCGTGTTATTAACCGTAATAACCGTTTAAAACGTCTTCTTGATCTAGTTGCACCAGACATTATCGTACGTAACGAAAAACGTATGTTACAAGAGTCTGTTGATGCATTGCTAGATAACGGTCGTCGTGGTCGCGCTATTACAGGTTCTAACAAACGTCCTCTTAAATCTCTTGCCGATATGATTAAAGGTAAGCAAGGTCGTTTCCGTCAGAATTTACTAGGTAAACGTGTTGACTATTCTGGCCGTTCTGTAATCACGGTTGGTCCAACGCTTAAACTACATCAGTGTGGTTTACCTAAGAAAATGGCACTTGAGTTATTCAAACCATTTATCTACGGTCTTTTAGAGCGTCGTGGTTTAGCTACTACAATTAAAGCAGCTAAGAAATTAGTTGAACGTGAAGGCGCTGAAGTTTGGGATGTACTTGATGAAGTAATCCGTGAACATCCAGTAATGCTTAACCGTGCACCAACACTTCATAGATTGGGTATCCAAGCTTTTGAACCGGTGTTGATTGAAGGTAAAGCAATTCACCTTCATCCACTAGTTTGTGCGGCATACAATGCCGATTTCGATGGTGACCAAATGGCGGTACATGTACCGTTGACAATCGAAGCACAAATGGAAGCACGTACGTTGATGATGTCAACGAACAACGTTCTAGCACCAGCTAACGGTGAACCAATCATCGTACCATCACAGGATGTTGTATTAGGTCTTTATTACCTAACAAGATTCCGTATCAATGGTTTAGGCGAAGGAATGGTTTTTACTGATGAGAAAGAAGTAGAAAAAGCTTACCGTACTGGTGTAGCTGAACTTCATGCTCGTATTAAAGTGCGTATCACTGAGCACGTTAAAAATGCTGACGGTGAATGGGAACCAGTAACTAAGTTACGTGATACTACAGTTGGTCGCGCAATTATGTGGCAAGTATGTCCTAAGGGCTTACCTTACGACCTAATTGATCAACCACTTGGTAAAAAACCGATTTCGAAATTGATTAACCACGCTTACCGTAACTTAGGTTTAAAAGAAACGGTAATGTTTGCAGATCAAATCATGTACACAGGCTTCCATTACGCGATGATCGCGGGTTGTTCTGTTGGCATTGACGATATGGTTATTCCTGATGCTAAGTACACTATCATTGAAGATTCAGAAGCTGAAGTTGCTGAAATTCAAGCCCAGTTCGAGCAAGGTCTTGTAACTGCTGGTGAGAAATACAACAAAGTAATCGATATCTGGTCATCTGCGAACGAAAAAGTTTCGAAAGCAATGATGGACAACTTATCGAAAGAAACTGTTATCAATGCTAAAGGTGAGCCAGAAGAACAAGATTCTTTCAACTCTATCTTTATGATGGCTGACTCGGGTGCTCGTGGTAGTGCTGCACAGATTCGTCAGCTAGCTGGTATGCGTGGTTTGATGGCTAAACCAGATGGTTCAATCATCGAAACACCAATCACAGCTAACTTCCGTGAAGGTTTGAATGTATTACAATACTTCATCTCAACTCACGGTGCGCGTAAAGGTCTTGCCGATACAGCGCTTAAAACAGCTAACTCGGGTTACTTAACTCGTCGTTTAGTTGATGTTGCACAAGATTTAGTGGTAACAAACCATGACTGTGGTACACATGACGGTTTATTAATGACACCATTGATTGAAGGTGGTGATGTTGTTGAACCTTTACGTGAACGAGTTCTTGGTCGTGTTGTTTGTGATGATGTACTTATTCCAGGCACAGAAAAAGTACTTCTTCCACGTAATACACTTATTGATGAAGCTCTTTGTGATGTTATTGAAGCAAATTCAGTAGATCAAATCAAAGTACGCTCAATTATTACGTGTAAGACCGATTTTGGTATTTGTGCTAACTGTTACGGTCGTGATTTGGCCCGTGGTCATATGATCAACCAAGGTGAAGCTATTGGTGTAGTTGCTGCACAATCAATTGGTGAACCTGGTACACAGCTTACCATGCGTACGTTCCACATCGGTGGTGCTGCATCTCGTGCTACTGCTGAAAATAGCGTACAAGTTAAAAATACTGGTCACTTAAAATTACAGAATGCTAAGTTTGTTACAAACTCAGAAAAGCATCTTGTAATTACTTCACGTTCATCTGAGTTAACTATCATTGATGAAATGGGTCGTGAGAAAGAACGTTATAAAGTACCTTACGGTTCTGTACTTTCTAAAAATGACGGTCAAGCAGTCACTTCTGGCGATACTATCGCTAATTGGGACCCGCATACTCACCCTATTATCACAGAAGTTGCTGGTAAGGTTCAATTCGTTGACCTTGCAGATGGTATAACTATGGTTCGTCAAACTGACGAGTTAACAGGTTTATCAAGTATCGTTATTACTGATGCTGCACAACGTAATACTACCGGTAAAGAAATGCGTCCAGCATTGAAACTAGTAGATGCGAAAGGTAATGAAGTGATGATTGCTGGTACTGAAATTCCAGCACTTTATTACTTACCAGGTAATGCGATTGTTAATCTTGAAGATGGCGCGGATGTTGGTGTTGGTGATGCACTAGCTCGTATACCACAAGCAAGTTCAAAAACTCGTGATATAACTGGTGGTCTTCCACGTGTAGCTGATTTATTTGAAGCGCGTAAACCTAAACTTCCTGCGATTCTTGCAGAGAAAACAGGTGTTGTTGCTTTCGGTAAAGAAACTAAAGGTAAAGTACGCTTATTGATTACTCAACCTAGTGGCGAAGTTTACGAAGAGATGATCCCGAAAACGCGTTTATTGAATATCTATGAAGGTGAGCCAGTAATCAAAGGT
Source organism: uncultured Colwellia sp. (assembly GCA_913049915.1). Taxonomy (GTDB): domain Bacteria; phylum Pseudomonadota; class Gammaproteobacteria; order Enterobacterales; family Alteromonadaceae; genus Colwellia. The sequence goes on along the minus strand of CAJWZC010000087.1, from coordinate 579 downwards.
GAAGTTATTGCCGATGGTCCTGAATCCCCTCATGATATCTTGCGTTTACGTGGTGTTGCTCCAGTAGCTAACTACATTGTTAACGAAGTACAAGAAGTTTACCGTCTACAGGGTGTTAAGATTAACGATAAGCACATTGAAGTTATCGTACGTCAAATGATCCGTAAGTGTGAAATTCTTGATGCAGGTGATTCTACCTTCCTTAAAGGCGAGCAAGTTGAAGTGGCGCGAGTTAATATCTCAAACCGTGAACTTGAAGCTGAAGGCAAGCAACCAGCTGAATATGAAATGCAGATGATGGGTATTACTAAAGCATCACTTGCAACTGAATCATTCATTTCAGCAGCCTCTTTCCAAGAAACTACACGTGTGCTTACAGAAGCTGCAGTAGCAGGTAAGAAAGATGGTCTTCGTGGCTTGAAAGAAAACGTTATCGTTGGTCGTTTAATCCCAGCAGGTACCGGTTATTCTTACCATCAAGAACGTGCTAAAGCGAAAGCTAAAGCGAAAGAAAAAGTAGATACTACTGTATCAGCTGATGATGCAGAAAAGGCCCTTATGGATGCCTTAAATGGTGAT
>CAJWZC010000086.1 GCA_913049915.1 uncultured Colwellia sp. | reverse complement strand
CCGCATCAGAAATATAATAAATTGACAAACGTAGCTTAAAATCTTTCCAGTTTTAGTTGACCATTACAAATCTTGAGATGTTTACTGGTAAAAACAAAATAAAAGCTAAACAGGGACAATTTCCTGAATTCAACCGTGACTATTTACCATTTTACGGTATACTGCCGCGCTCAAACCAAGTATTTAAATTAGCGGAGTTATCTTATGCACGATCTGTATTACAAAGGGCGTATCCACACTAGAAAAAACCATGTAACAACAGGTTATAATACTAAGCGTTCCGCTAAGCTCGGCACAGAAAAACATCCAATAACGCTATCGGTTACCAGTGAAGAAAGAAAAAGTCAAATAGAAGCGTTACTTGTGGAAAATGAACTCTTTGCAGATATTACCGTAGATAGCGCTATTGAAGAAAATATCGTTGAACTTGACGCCATACTCAACAAGGTAACTACTACCACCTTTGATAAAACGCCGAACCGTAATGATCCTTGTTCATGCAATAGTGGTAAAAAATATAAAAAGTGTTGCGGCTAATAATATTCTCGTTATCCGATACTTCTTTAAAGGAATGCTAATCTATGTTTTCTGAGTAGCATTGCTTAAGCTAATTAGTACCTTCTTGTGCTTTCACTTTTCACTACTGTCAATTGTTATAACACTTTTGTTACATTGATACATGTAGGCTACATCCAATATTTTTAACTGTCTCTAAGGTATTTTGAACATTGTCGCAATATCTTGTAATGTTACCGCATGTATAGCTTGTTCCTTTGCTGTTGCTGTGATTTGCGTTGAGCCAGTCGTTGTTTCTATAGCTTTTTGTTCAATATGGACTACATTTTTAGCAACATCTAGGGTAACCATTGCTTGCTCTTCTACGGCGACAGCAACTTGCTCAGTCATCGCAAAAATATTAGTGACTGAATCGGTGATGTTACCTAAGGTCTGTTCCACATTCTTTGAACTTTCTACGGCATCACTTGCCATCTTTTGACTGTTCTCTATCACACTAAATGCTGAGTTAGCATCGGATTGTAGGGCTGAAATAAAGCTTTCAATCTCACTTGTTGATTGTTGCGTTCTTTGTGCTAACGTTCTAACTTCATCAGCAACAACCGCAAATCCACGGCCCTGTTCACCCGCTCTTGCTGCTTCAATGGCTGCATTTAAGGCAAGTAAATTTGTTTGCTCAGCTACTGATTTAATTACATCAACTACATTAGTAATATTGTTACTACTTTCGTGTAGACTCGTTATCCTTTGCGCCAGGTTATTTATTTCTGTAGCAAGGCTTTCAATAGAGTGGTAAGAGTCTTGTACAACTTCGGCACCTTTTTGTGATTGCTCATCCGCTTTTTTCGCTGAATCAGCGGCTAGTTGAGTATTGCCTGCTACTTCTTTAACTGTGGCTGATAACTCCTCTATTGCGGTAGCAATAAGGGTAATTTCGTCTTGTTGCTCAAGTAAAGATTGTGAGTTATGTTCACAGGTTTGTGCGGTTTCTTCTGCTGATGTTGCAAGCGTTGTACTTGAAGTAGAAATTTCATCTATTACACCAGAAAATTTATCAAGTGTTAGGTTCAAGGTAGTAGCTATTTGACCTAACTCGCTCTTACCAATAAATTTTGCTCTGACCGTTAAGTCATTTTCATTACTAACTTTCGACATCACCGACCTTAAATCCGACACTTGGCTATGTAGTTCTTTAAGAATATAGAAACTTATGATGGCAACTAATAAAAGAATAGCTAGTGAATATGTGACTAGAAAAAGTAATGTACTAAATGCTTTTTCTTGAGTATTTTTAGCTAGAGCCAACAAGGATTGATTTAATTTTTTTTCTATATTTTTTAATACACTAATTCTATTAGTTGATTTTGCAAACCAATAAGTAGCGTCGACATTAAAACTTCCTAAAATAGCATTATCTATCGCTATTTTTCGTAGTTTTGTAACTTCTTTGATTGATGGATCATTTTGTTTTTGAAGAAAGTAATTTTTATTTTCATTATTTGTGAAGGCATTGAAGCTATAAAAATAGGTGTTTTGCTCAGAAAGAAATCTAATAAACTTTTGATACATGCCTTGATTAAATTTATCAGCCGCAAAGGTACCCGTTAATATAGCTCTCTCAATACCAGCTCTTTCCTTACCTTGAAGGAAGTTATAATAGGCAACCGTTTCTTTTGTAACTTCAGCGTTAGTAGAAATATTCGTAACAATAGTTGCAACACTTAACAATAATTCATTAGTTTTTGTATAGAAGATAAGCGCATCAGATAGAGGAATGGATAATGTATCAACATTACTTCTAATTTGGGTAAGGGTAGTTAAACGCTGGTTAATAGTATTATTTAACTGTTGAATTTGCTTATTATCAAATTGATTATTACGCCAATAAGTTGATGTTTTTTCTATTTTATCAATAGTCTTACTTCTTTGCCTTGGTAGTTCAGAGGAAAATTTTTCTCCCTTTGAACTAAGGAAACCAGCGGTCATTCCTCGCTCTTTTTGTAATTCATGGACGACTTCACTATAAACCGACAAGAGTTTAGTGTATTGATTAAGCTTTTCCATTTCATTATTGGTTGCGACTGAAGACACAATTCCGTTTATGCCAAAACCCAAAAAGCCTAATAGAGGGAAAAGTAATAAAAGAAATATTTTTTTATTAAAAGAAATATCGATAAATCGCATTAGGTTCTTCCATGAATTGTTTAAGTATTTATGTACGAGAAGTCTACTGATTAAAAATATAAATATAATGACATTTATAATAAATATCAAATTTATTTGATCAGATTCATTTTCAATCAATTTAAGTGGATAAAGTTATTTAAAATTAAAACACCTGTTAGATGTTAGCAGATAATTATGGAAATAAATTAAAAACTATATATGCTAAAACTTAGTAAAAATTCAGTAAAAAAACTAGTGAAATATCAGTAGAAAAGTCAATACTAGTAGTGTGAATATCGTCGTTTTAAACTTGATGATAGAAAAGCTTCTGCCTCCAAGAGAAACATTCAACTGACATACAAACACCAGTGACGACCCTAAAATTCAATTGTTGATGATGATATTCACTTAGCTAAATATTTAAAATCCTCTTCAAAATTATATTCATGTTCGCTATTGTTGGTGACGTTAATCAAAGTAAGATGAAAAGACTTCAACCTATTGGTACTGAAACTTTTTGAAGAAATGATAGATGTTACTGTATTATTAATACTTCAGTCTTTGAATTAACTGAGTTAAATAACAAGTAAGTTTATTGAGATCATTTTTGCTTAATGCAATTTCATGAAATACTTAGTTCTTGCATACTGAACTAAAGCGGGTATAAGATAATTTATGGGGTTTACTACTAGAAGATTATTTACTTACCCTGAAATCCTGTCAAGAGCTAAATTATGAAAAATTCATCCACTACTTACCTAAAGTTGAACTTCATCTTCATGTTGAAGTGAAGTGGCATAGTTAATTTGGCCACCTAAATAGAGGTGTTATCATGCACCTCATAAACCTTAGGTGATAAAATGACAAAACAAAAAAGACCAACATACTCAGCTGAATTTAAGCTTGAAGCAGCGCAATTAGTTGTTGATGGTGAGCACACCGTTTACGAAGCCGCAGCGCTAATGAGCGTGAGTAAATCAGCAATGGATAAGTGGGTCAGGCAACTAAAGGAAGAGCGTAATGGCTCTAACGAACAGGCAAGTGCCTTATCGCCAGATAAGATAAAAATCAAAGAACTTGAGAAACGCATCAAGCGTATAGAATTGGAAAAAGATATATTAAAAAAGGCTACCGCTCTCTTAATGTCAGACTCGATCCACAGTTTGAAATGATCGCACAGCTTAAAGAGAGCTTTGATGTCGCTACCATTTGCTCAGTATTCGATGTGCACCGCAGTAGTTTTAGGTATTGGTATGACAAAGATAAGCTAATCCCCCCTGAGCAAGTAAAAGCGGAAGTCATGGTTAAAGCAATTTTCACAGAGTCAGGTGGCTCTGCTGGATCGAGAACGGTTGCGACAATAGCCACAACACGGGAAGTACCGTTAAGTCGCTATCGTGCGGGTAAAATCATGAAAAAGTTTGATTTAAAGAGTTGTCAGCAGCCAAAGCATGCTTATAAGCGGGGTGGAAATGAACGTTTAGATATCCCTAATCATTTAGATAGGCAATTTGCAGTCGTAGTTCCTAACCAGGCATGGTGTGGTGATGTGACTTATATTTGGCAAGGAAATCGTTGGTGTTATTTAGCCGTTGTAATGGATCTATTTTCTCGTAAAGTCATTGGTTGGACGATGTCTCATTCCCCCGATACGACACTAACAGCAAAGGCGCTGATAATGGCCTTTGAATCTCGAGGCAGACCTAAAGGAGTCATGTTCCATTCCGATCAAGGCTGTCATTATACGAGTAAGAAGTATCGGCAGTTACTTTGGCGTTATCAAATAAAGCAAAGTATGAGTCGACGAGGTAATTGTTGGGATAATGCACCGATGGAACGATTTTTTAGAAGTTTTAAATCCGAATGGATGCCAACGGTAGGCTACAAATCTTTTTATGAAGCAAAAAGCGCTGTGGTGAATTATATCACTGGGTATTACAGCAAAGTTAGGCCTCATAGATATAATGGTGAATTAACACCTGATGAGTCAGAACGAAGATATTGGAAAACTTACAAACTCGTGGCCAATATTACTTGACCACTTCAAAGGCACACTTGAACCTGAACCTGAACCTGAGCTAATGTTTGAGTTAGCTAAAAGAAATAATATTTACATACCTTTTAAGAAGTAAGCGCCGCTGATGACTTTCATAACTTACAATCATTCTTAGATATACTACCAAGGGGCGAATGTTCTTATTCATGATCAAGACTTCTATGACTTAACTTGGTCATATTTATTAGGCTGTAAAGAGGATAATGTATTACACACTGAGATATTCTTTTATCCACAAACACATACTGTTAGATATATTGCTTTTGAAACAGTAGTCAATGGTATTCACAATGCTTTAACTAAAGCAAAAAAAGAATTAGGCATCAGTAGCCAGTTAATTATGTGTTTTTTACCGCACTTAGATGAAGACGATGCTTTTGTAACGCTAAATCATGCACTCGCTCATAAATATAAAATTATAGGGGTAGGGCTAGACTCATCAGAGATAGGTAATCCAGTACAGAAATTTTAGTACGTTTTTCAATAGGCTTCTAAGCAGGGCTTTAAACCTGTCGCCCACTTAGGGGAAGAAGGCTCAGCAAGCAATATTAGAGATGCCTTAGAGTTACTAAAAGTTGATCGGGTAGACCATGGTGTGCGCTGTAATGAAGACGAGGTTTTATTAGTACAACTTATAGAACAAGGCACTCTTTTGACAGTTTGTCCTTTATCGAATACTAAATTAAAAGTATTTGAAAAATGGCTGACCACAATATTGTTGAGCTACTACGTCAAGGTTTTTGTGTGACGATAAACTCCGACGACCCTACCTATTTTGGTGGTTATATGACAGATAACTTTAATGCAGTAGCGGATGTTTACCCAACGGAGAAAGCTGAAATAGCGCAATTTACCATTAATGCTATTAAAGCCAGTTTTATATCAGAGCAGGAAAAACAACGACTCTTAACACTTACCCTCAATTATTTAGAACAGTACTAATATACCGGACTGTGTTTGATGGCGCCTATAGCGTTAATATTATCCAAATCTTGATTTTTATTTTGACAGTCAGGTATTTGAGTCATATTAAAGTCATTAAACTAGCTAGTTTCTAAATACTCTTTAGCAAATTATAGGTAGACTTTTGCTTGGATAAAAACGTCAAATCAACCGGGTTAAAGATGGTCACCTAGTGTCATTATTCCCATGATAATGATTTCTGACAAGGTTTTTGTGTCCTTGTAAGCTTGGTCGTTTGCTACTAATGCTTCAAAATATCGGTAATAGCTATTATTCTAGCAGGAAGAGACATATCAGCTTTTTTTAAGCCTTTAGGGTGGCCTGTGTTATCCACTTTACCATGGTAACCGCAGGTGGTTACCTGAGAATATTATTAATCGAAAAACGTACTAATTTTAGCAGAAAAAGTGGAACAGTTATTATGAATTGAAGATATTAGTAGTCAAGTTGAAAAAGATCAGCTATTAGCGAAAATTGATGATCGGTATTTAAAATTAGTGGGTCAACAAGCACAAGTAAAGCAACACCAAGTCGGTGTAGATTATCTGACTGGACAAACAGTACGTTTCTTAAAGCCACCAGAGAAAAATAATTTAGTAGTAAGTCAATTTTAATGTATGAATAAAGATTTACCCATTACCATTAATTAAGTTTTTTTGATCATATCGGTTGTTTAAACCTTACTTTCCTTAGAGAAAGCGACTATTAAAGTACCTCTTGCTAGAAATATTAATCAATGATTTGCGCATGTAGTTGAACTAATCTCTATTGGCCGCTCGTTAGTACAACTCCATCGATACGAAGAACCTTGCTATTAAAATTGCTGCGCTTATTTCAATAGCACCATTTTTATAACGAGGTAGCAAAGTGATAGTTAAGTGAAATCAAACTTTGCTTGAGTTACCTGTGCGTACTTGGAGACAGACGGTCGATAAAGCGGTACGTACTTTTGATGTTAGGCTGGCAGTTAGTGGCATAGCAATTCTAGCGTGTACGGCCGTGACTATTCCTTTTCTTAAGCAAGCGCTCAGAGAAGCTATTTTAGTACTACGCGATACACTGATGTTAAGAGAAAGTTAGTTTTTTAATGATAAAAAAGATGAGACCATTGCTAAGATAAATTGATAACTAGAATAATTTATATAAAGTATTAACCAATTTTGCTTACTAGAGATGTTTAACAGCCCTACATATTGTGTAACTCAAGCCGACTCGTGTAGCCACTTGTCGGCTTTTTTTGTATTCCTATTTTATAGCTCTAATTTCTATTACCTATTCTTTACCGAGTAAAGTAAATATTTTTTTGGCTATATCGGTGTTATCTAGTTTACCTTGAAAAATTTCACTACTTTTACCAAAGGCGAAAACAGGTACATCAATAGCTGTGTGGCCGCTTGATGTCCATCCACTATTAGTACGTTTATCTATAAGCTTCTTAATAGCAATATGAATTGTCATTTCAATAGTCGGTTTAAGCTGTTTTTGTTGTGCTTTTTCATTTAAGCCATAAAAATCTACAAGGTTTGTAGATGTTTGGTCTTTTGCCTGTTGTAATAAGTCAACTTCTTCTTGGCTCACGGTAAAACTAAGTTGCTTGCTTACTTCTTTAATCGTAATGTCAGTTACGGCTAAATGCTTCGCTATTTTTTGTGGCGAACGTTTCATGGTACGAAGCACCTCAGGATCCCATTTATAGGTGCCATTAGCTGCAATAGTAAAGCCACCAGTACTATGATCGGCGGTAAGTACTACCAGTGTATCTGGATTTTGTGCGACATATTGCTCAAGGTATTCAACTGTTTTGGCAAGATCTTTCATTTCAGCCATGGCTGATGCAATATCATTACTGTGGCCGGCCCAGTCTATTTGACTGCCTTCGACTAGTAGAAAATATCCCTTATCATTCTCTAGTTGCTTGGTTGCTGCTTTTGTCATTGCTGATAAACGCAGTTGATTTTCATCATCTAGCGCCCAAGGTAAGCCAACATCGGCAAAAAGTCCTAAAATAGGTTTTTGTTGTGGCAGTTCACTTAATCCTTTGGCATTATCGAGATAATGAAAACCAGCTGATTGAAACTCAGTAACTAAGTTGCGCTCTTCACGAATAAAGTACTGCCAACCACCACCTAAGATAACATCAACTTTTATGCCTTCATCAATATAACTATCCGCAATGGCGTTATAGTTATTTCTACTTTCATTATGGGTAAGATAAGACGCTGGCGTAGCATGATTAACTTGTGAAGTAACAACAATACCGGTTTTTTTACCTTGTTTTTTCGCCCATTCAAGTACTGTTTCAACGGGTTTTTTATCAACATCTAAACCAATGGCGCCATTATAACTTTTAACACCTGTCGCAAGAGCAGTAGCTGCTGCTGCTGAATCGGTAACGTAACCAGATACTGCCGCAGGGTAGGTACTTGCCATACCAACAAGTAGACGGTCAAAGACTGTTTGTTCAATAATAGTTGTTTCTGGATTATCATTAAAATAACGATAAGCAGTAGTATAAGCGGGCCCCATACCATCACCAATTATCATGATGATATTTTTAGGACTGCTAGATGACTTTGAGTCGATAGCATTACCTGGTGAAATCACATTTGAGTTTTCAGTAGTTGTACAAGCACTCAATGCAAGAGTGACAAAAATAATAGAAAGTAGTTTTTTCATAATATTGGTTCTTTGTGGTTAATTAGTAAATACACGGAATACTAATGTTTAGTTGTTAACTCAAGCCATACTAAACGATGATCGGATGACGCTTTTCTATCTCTTATTAATCGAAAGTTGTCGTCGGTTTCTAAGGGCCAAAATACAGCTGAATTATTCAGGGTTAATCCAGTAACAGAAGGTAATACATAATCCGCTCTCATGCGCCAAAATGCGGTGTGATGTTTAGCGTTATTGTTATCTGGTGTATGTATTTTTCCACCATAACTTTGTGGCATAGCATCTTGAATTTTTTTATTATTTAATAATGATGAAATTCCTGCTTTAACGGCATCACCATCGACAGTGGAAGCATTTAAATCACCTAAAATAATAAAGGCCTGCTTAGATTCGAGCCCCCCTTTATTACCATTGTCATCGTAAATGTAGCTCGCTTGATCAGGAGATATATAATCTTGCCAAAAACGTATCTCATCATGATTACGTTTACCATTTCTATCTTCGGGACCGTCAAATACCGGTGGCGTTGGATGGCTAGCTAAAAGATGGATCGTTTTACCGTTAACCTCTACAGGCACGTCCCAATGAGACTTTGATGAAAGTCTCATTTCTTGCCAAACTGTTTGGCTGTACCACGGTTTATTTGTTTCAGGGTCTTTTGGTATCAATGCATTTGGCATGTCATGCCATTTGAATAGTTGGAAGCTTCTAATTTTCTCAATATTGATGGGATATTTTGATAACAGTGCCATACCAAAGTGGCCAGGGAAGTAGCCAAATCCATAACCATCGCCAGGTAATATTCCTTCTTTACCGTTACCATCGATATCCAGACCAGAATTTATACCGGTATTAACAGGACCTTGGTAAAAGTAGGGGAAGTTAATAGCATTTTGACTATTTTGACTCTTATTTAAATAGCGGTTAATAAAGGTTTTTAGTGCTTGATGGCCATCGTTTTGATTATCAAATTCATTCAGTAAAATAATATCAGGGTTAACTGTTTGAATGATCTCCGCAATATTTTTTATCTGTTGATGATCATTTGCCAAAGCTTGGCTGAGTATTTTTCCTGTGACATGAGGCGCTAAACTACGTTTCTGCTCTACGTAGTTTAGCGCCTCCATACTGACATTGAAGGTCGCAACTTTTAATGTTGTTTCTTGTGCAATAGTCATAGTAGGTAAAATCCAGGCTAGTAAGACAATTATTGAATATTTCTTCATAATATCTTTATTATTTACGTAAATTAGTTAAGTTAAGCCGCAGCCGCGTAAAATCATGTCAGATAAAAATGATATAACTTGTTCAACATCATTTTCTTCGAAATCAGCTTGATTCATGATGGTCAAGATTTGTGTATCAAAATCAGCATAATATTGAGTAGCAGACCATATAAGGAAGATAAGATGGACAGGGTCTACCTTAGCCATTTCACCATTGTCTATCCATTGTTGAAACAACTTAGCTTTTTCTCTTACCCATTGACGTTGGTATGTACGTGCATAATCTTGAAGATGCGGGGCGCCTTGGATAATTTCCATGGTATATATTTTCGATGCTTCAGGCTCTTTAAATGACATTCTTACTTTAGCTGCAATAAATTTTTCTATCGCTATCTTTGGACCTTCATTTGCTTCAATATCGCCGATACCTTCGTCCCACATTTCTAGTATATTTTCAAGAACAGCATGATAGATATTCTCTTTATTTTTGAAATAATAAAGTACATTCGCTTTGGGCAATTCAGCTCTATCAGCAATAGACTGCACTGTTGCTCCTCTAAACCCTTGTAATACAAACTCTGTTCTGGCGGCTGTTAGAATTTTAACTCTACTCTTTGCTCGAATATTACCAGTTTTTTTTATTATATTAGCGCTAGTCATACTTTAGGCTCGGTGTTCGTGAATATTTCCATTATTATCTATACTCATGATTGTTTTTTATGCGACTTTTTACCAGTCGAACAGATAGAATTCACACACTTTTTAGAATTGTTATGAACAAATTTTTTAGTGTAATTATAAAAATTTAATATTTATTAATTATCGTAGCTGTAAATGTAACTTTATTACACTGAAAAAGTACATCATATCGTTGTTTGATTAAATTTCTATGACGAGATGCTTAAAACACAATATTTTAATAAAATAAGATTAATATATTTTATATTATTTATTAATCTTATCCTATAAGACGGTGTCTTAATAACGCTTAATGCCATATTCATTGGGTGAGAAGAGTGTTTTTTGTTATTTAATTGACCAAGTAGAAGGTTTTTATAATCCAATGTAGTTAAAACTGTCTATCTTCATAATAATATATCATATAAAAAACAACTTGTTTTTTTTATATGATATAACAACTTAAAATAAACACATAAGTAATTGCTATTATAGTGTTTTTTTTGTGTTCATGTTGTTGCTATAAGTACTGGTCTGACATCTGTTCTTTTGGTACTCTGATGAATATGTAAAAATATGTAATGAAACTGTCATAAAATCCTGCTTTAATTTCAATATAAATAAAAAATAGAGTATTTGGTTAACTTTTAGGTCAGTTGCTTACAAATAATAATAAATACGATTTTAAACATAAACATAAACACAAACACAAACACAAACACAAACACAAAATAAACTATAGGAATAGTAGATGAAAACTTATCGTCTATCACATATAACTAGTGCGTTAGTCCTGCTCTTGGACTTTCAACTTCAGCTCTAGCAAATACCACTTCATTAGCCATTAAAGTTAATATTAGTGGCCGCAATGGTAATGCTGCAGTAGGTACGCAAATTATTACTGTTCACGTACCTTTTGGTACTACCAAAACGGTAACAGTTAATGACTCAGGTCTATTCACTGCAAAAGGTTTAAGAGTAGGCGGACCTTATAAAATCATTGTTGACTCTGATAGCTTCCAGGACACTGAATTAGATAATGTTTTTTTGACTTTGGGTCAAACATTTCTACTTTCAGTAGCATTAGAAAGTCGAGACCAAACTGAAGTTATTGAAGTTACAGGTAGAGCTATAAGTAAATTTGCCACAGGTAATAGCCCTGCAGTTCACTTTAATGCAGAAGATTTAGTAAGCTTACCTGCTATTAATCGTGATCTTAAAGATATTGTTCGTGTTGACCCATGTATTTATATTGATGAAAGTCGATATGATGCTATTCAATGTGGTGGTGGTAATCCACGTTTTAACAGCTTAACGCTTGATGGCGCTAGGATGGATGATAACTTTGGTTTTAATGGTAATGGCTATCCAACAGTTCGTGTACCATTCTCTTACGATTCAATCGATCAGGTTTCAATAGAACTTGCACCATTTGATGTTAAATACGGAAGTTTTACTTCGTGTAATATTAATGCGGTTACTAAGTTTGGAGGTAATGAAGTACACGGCGGCGTGTCTTTTGATTATACCAATGATTCAATGCAGGGTGATAGCATTGAAGGCGAAGATATAGCACAAGGTGATTTTAGTGAAAAACGTTTTTGTTTTAACGTAGGTTTCCTAATTATTTCAGATACGTTATTTGCTTTTGTATCTTATTAAAAACTGGATGGCGCTGAAATATTTGAATATCCAAGTTTTGTTTCTCAACCTTCTGGTGATGATGTCGATAACGTTGTTTCTCAAGCTGATATTGATCGTATAACACAAATCACTACAGATGTTTTTGGTTATGACGCTGGGGGAATACCTGCGAGCATGCCTGTTGAAGATGAAAAACTCTTAATCAAGCTAGATTGGAATATCAATGAAGACCATCGTGCCAGCTTAGTTTATAACTATAATGATGGTTTTAAATTATCTCAGTCTGATGACTGGGTAGTGACTCTATACAGTCACTATTATGAACAAGGTGCTGAGCTACAATCTTTTGTTGGTGCATTATATTCAGATTGGAATGATAGCTTTTCAACTAAAATTAGCGTAGGTAAAATGGCTCTAGACAATCGCGCTTAGTCACTTGATTCAACTAGTAGTTTTGGTGAAGTACAAATTAGACACAACGGTAAAACTTAACGGGTTATACCAATGAGTCTCGTTTCTTTGGTATAGAGTTTAAAGCGAACTTTTTTTAATACTCATATTTTCTAGTTGTAAAGTTTATTTCTATTCTTTATTAGATACAACTGAAAGCTCATAGTAGGCTTTCTAGTGTCAATTCCATCATATCTTTAAACGTTGTTTCACGTTCTTCTGAGGTAGTTTTCTCTCCAGTTTTGATATGATCACTAACGGTTAATACGGCCAAGGCTTTTTTACCGTATTCAGCCGCAGCACTATAAAGGCCAGCTGCTTCCATTTCTACAGCCAAAATCCCATATTTTTCCATTGTTGCAAACATTTCAGGCTGTGGGGTATAAAATAAATCTGCAGTAAAAATATTACCCACATGTACTGTTTTACTTAGTTTTTCAGCGGTATCAACAACACTTTTTAATAAAGAAAAGTCGGCACAAGCAGCAAAATCTACATTATGAAAACGTTGTCTGTTAACGTTAGAGTCTGTACTTGCAGCCATACCAATAACAATGTCACGAATCTTTATATCATCACGTACCGCACCACAAGAGCCAATGCGTATAATTTTTTCAACGCCATAATCTCTATAAAGTTCAGTCGCATAAATTGATATACTTGGTATACCCATACCTGAGCCCATAACAGAGACACGTTTACCTTTATAGGTACCTGTGTATCCAAACATGTTACGTACTTGGGTAATGCATTTAGCATCATCTAGAAAGTTGTCGGCAATAAATTTTGCTCTAAGGGGATCGCCAGGCATTAAGACTGTTTCTGCAAATTCGTCAGCTTGTGCTTCAATATGTGGTGTTGGCATAAGAGTTATCCTTTTTACGTTAAGTGTAACTCACTAAGTTTCTAGCCAGAACACAATAGTTCATAATGCTATCAAGGATTTTTTACTGAAAAGTTGAAATTAATTTTTACGTTATTTAGAGCTTTATTTACTTTTTTATACAGTAAATTATTTATTTTTAAATAAAAATCTACTGCTAATAATGTACAGTTAAGTATCGTTCAAGTAGACACTATTATTTTAATGGATTTTTCTTAATATTGATAAGTGCTATTTTTTCTTGTTCAGATAAAAAACTCATTTCTACTGCATTACGTTGTAATTGACTGATTTGATGGGTATTTAGTCCAAGCACTTCTCTTGCTACTTGAAACTCTCCAGCAAGCTCAATATTTTCAACAGCAGGATCATCAGTGTTTAAACAAACCGTTAGACCGTTAGCTATAAATGTTTTCAAAGGATGCACGACTAAATCTTTAATGGTACCTGTTTGATAGTTTGAGGTAAGACAAGACTCTATGCTTATGTGATTTTCTCGCATGTAATTCATTAAGACTTGATCGCTAGCACATGCTACTCCATGACCAATACGCGTAGCACCCAATGTTTTAATAGCATGCCAAACACTTTCAGGTCCAGCGGCTTCACCGGCATGCACGCTAACATTAAGCCCTGCATTATTAACTTGTTTAAAGTGACTTTCAAAAAGGCTACCTGGGAAATTGTATTCATCACCAGCGAGATCTATCGCCACTAAATCACCTTTATAAGCGAGTAGGGCATTGAGTTCACTTTGACAATGTTCAACACCAAAAGTACGACTTAAAATACCCATTAAATTAATTTTTGTAGTAAATTTATTTCGTCCTTGATTAACGCCTTCAATAATCGCTTCAACTACACCTTCAATGGGTAGGTTGTGAGTCATAGCTATATAATAAGGAGAAAAACGTAGTTCAGCATAATCAATATTAGCAATACTAGCATCTTCAACATTTTCAAAACCAATACGTACAACATCATCAAGGGTTTTAATAACGCCTACGCCCCAATCAAGCTTTTTCAAAAAAGCCATCAGGTCTGCTTCACTATCGGTAATTTGCACGTGAGACAAAAATGCTTCGAAATTATCTTCAGGCAATTTTATATTATTTTTTTGTGCTAGTTGCCAAATTGTTTTTGGGCGAATATTACCATCTAAATGACGGTGTAAATCAACAAGGGGAAGTAGGTTATTAAACATTTTATAACTAGGTCCTAGCAGTGAGAGTTTAGTGGGTAAATAATTATATTGAATATTGAGGATTACCCACGTTACACCGTTATTAATTATAGACTTCAATAGTCTTTTTTAAAATCATAGAAAACGATTGGTTTATTATAGTTTAACCTTTACTGAAATAGGGCAATGGTCGCTTAAAGTTTGAGAGAGTTCCTTGGTGTATTTAGGCTTGAAAACGAGTTGGTCAAACGAAGCCTTAATATAGTTTTCTTTGGCTTTAGGGCTAAAAATAATATGATCTATATAGTCTTTATAGTGACCACCCCAACAGCCTGAGTTTTTTGTCGCTGTTGGTGTCCATAGCGCTTCTTGTCCTTCATCATTTAATGCTTGCCATAAACCTTTATCTTCAGAGTATTTCAAGGCAATATCTTGAGATAAACGTCGATTAAAGTCACCTAAAACTATATAAGCAGTATCTTGCTCTGCATGGGTATCAATCCATTGCTCTAATGGTTTAATTTGATTACTGAGCTTAGTACAGGCCTCTTTAAGTCTTTCTTCATTGACTGAGGAGCTTGGCATTGCCTTAACACTTTTACTATCGAGTGGTGCAGTAAAACAGCCAGACTTTAAATGTACGGCTAATAAATGTAGTGTTTTATCATTTTTAGTTAGCGTTATATCCATACCGTAGCGAATTCTACCAACATCTAAAGCTTTATATTCTTTTGCTATAACATTTATACCACTCGATTTTTTAACGGCTACGCCAACACGTTGTACCCAGTCTTGGGTTGAAAAATAATAATTGTAATCATCTCCAAAAACCTTACGTGCCCAATATTCACTTTCAACTTCTTGTAAAGCGATAACATCAGCATCTAATTGTTCAGCATATAACGCTAATTCTTTGTAATCAGAATCGGTACGTTGATTATACTCATGAGACCCTAACCAAGGGATATTCCATGAGGCAAGTTTTATCTCTTGGGCTTGAGTAGTAAAACTACTAAAAAGAATAAATAGCAGTATAAATGTTGTTAATATAGAATTTTTCATCAAAACGTATCTTTTAAATTTAATGTGTAATTTAAATATAAACGTGCAGTTAAATATTAACTAGTCTGTTTATATTTTCAGCCTCTTTCTAAAATACAACAATTATTATCAATGATATTATCGGATTTTCTAGAGAGAAGTTTATAGTTAACTTAGTTGTTAACCAAGTGGTCAGGAAACGTATTTTTTATAACATTACACTATTTTCACAGTAAGAAACAACCTGTATGAGAAAAATTATTACAGTATATTAGCTATATAATTTTATTAAAAAGTAGAGGCGTGATTAATTATTACAATTTGTATTAGGTAAGTTGGGCTGAATAAGGCTATTTATAATAAACGGTCTGTCAGCTGATTCTTTATCAAAGGTAACTTTAGTTGCATCAAGATACTGAAAGTCACCTGTAGCATTTAAATGCCACAGATTACTCGCTAATTTTTCGAAACAAAATGCTCCTGTATCACCATGACTAATAAGTACTGGTTTATTAATTCGTTTGGCTAAATCTCTAAAGGCTGGCGATAAAAAATAAAAGCATCACATGCTTTTACTAATGTATCGTCACAAGTACTGGCATCGACTACAGATTGTTGATAAATATCAGCTTGAAAGCTAATAATTAAGGCAGCAAATTCTTTTGAATTATCTTCAATACTTTTAAGCCAACTAAGATTTTGTTCGTCTCGCTTATTAACGGCCTTGATAGCATCTTTCTGGTTTGATTTACCAATATTAACTCGACCATTACTGGTACCAACTATGTGCAGAGTACTTATTACTAATCTATCGTGAATCCATAACTTATTTTCTATTTGTGTCTCTTGGTTGATAATTAAGGGTAAATTTTTAGTTAATAATGGCGGAGTCTCAAACATTAATATAATTAAAAAATCTAGTCTTTCTAGCTCATCAAAACTGTAAGGTAAAGAAA
>CAJWZC010000085.1 GCA_913049915.1 uncultured Colwellia sp. | reverse complement strand
TTATTAATGTATAACATTAGTATTTCATCTTTACTTAGTAAGCTTTCAATGTGAAATGATAAGAATATTTCTCTAATTTTTCGCGTGTAAGTTACTTCACGAGTAAGGAAAAAATTACGTGCTACTTGCATGGTAATAGTACTTGCGCCCCCTTTGTCCTGACCCATTAGCTTACCAAGTACCGCACGGCCCATGCCGATTGGATCGACACCAAAATGCATATAAAAACGATCATCTTCAGTGGCTAGTAGTGCATCGATTAGTTGTTGGGGTACTTGTTCTAATGTAAGAGGCGTTCTCTTTTTTTCACCAAATTGTGAAATTAGCAATCCGTCTCTGCTATAAATTTGTAATGGTGTTTGCCAGTGCAAGTCTTTTAAGGATTCAACACTAGGTAATTCAGAACGCATTGATAGATATAAGCTATAAATGCCAATTGAAGACACAGTAAACAGTATCAGACTGACTTTTATTAAATATTTGATTGAAAACACAGCAAAAGACCATTAAGTAGATTAAAATATAAGATATTACTAGTATATCGTGTAAAAGCATGTAATAAATGTATTTATACGTATTTTGCGTCTAAAATAATTAGAAAAATAAAATTGTAGGTCTTTATGCTAGACAAACTATGGAAAAAGAAAAATTCAATGATGGTGGGAATTGATATTGGTTCTCACTCTGCAAAAGCGGTATTATTGAGTCAAGGAGATGAAGGTTTTATTATAGAGGATTTTGCTATTGAACCTATGCCACGAGGGTCGGTTATAGATCGTGAAATTCAAGATATTGAGGCTGTTGGTGCAGTAATTGCCAACATACGAAAGAAAATATCAGCCAAGGCTACCGAAGCTGCCGCTGCAGTTTCTGGGCAAACCGTTATCACTAAAGTTATTTACATGGATGTTACTTTGACAGAAGATGAGCTTGCTAGTCAAATAGAAATCCAAGCAGATAGCCTCATTCCATTTCCCCTTGATGAAGTAAGTTTAGATTTTGAAACTCTGGATGTTAACGAGTCTGATCCCAGTAAAGTAAATGTATTACTTAGTGCAGCTCGGACAGAATCTATAGAAGCTCGTGTTGCAGCTCTAGAGGCTGGCGATTTTCATGCAAAAGTAATTGATGTTGAATCTTATGCTGTTGGTCGAGCTTATGATTTATGTCTAACACAACTCCCAGATGACGCGAAAGATAAAATTGTAGCAATTGTTGATATTGGTTCAACAGTGACACTTTTTTCAGCTACAAATGCCGGTAAGCATATTTATAGTCGTGATCAGATGTTTGGAGGAGAGCAATATACTCGGTCTATTGTGTCTTATTATAATAAATCCTTTGAGCAAGCAGAAGAAGCAAAAACTACTAACGACTTACCACCCAATTATACCTTTGAAGTATTAGCTCCCTTTCATACTGTTTTAATGCAACAAATACGTCGCGCTATTCAAATGTTTTTGACTACAAGCGGTCAGAAAAAAGTTGATTATTTATTAATCTCTGGTGGTACGGCAGCATTAGAAGGCATCGAAAGCTTACTTACTGAGGAGTTAGGTATACACACAGTAATTGCTAATCCATTTAATGGCATGTCTTATGGAAGTTCAATTGAACAAGATGAGCTTGTCAATGTTGCACCTCAGTTAATGGTGGCAACAGGTTTAGCCTTAAGGAGCTTTGCGCCATGGCACATATAAATCTACTCCCTTGGCGTGAAGCGGCACTAAAAGCCGAACAAAAAGAATATTTTAGTATTTTAACCGCAGTTGGTTTATTTACTTTGGCACTGGTTCTATCTACTAACTTTTATTATCAAGCACGTATTGATGGACAGAATAGTAAAAATTTATACTTGAAAAACGCAATTGCAAAACTTGATATTCAAATTTCTGAAATTAAGACGTTAAATGATAAAAAGGCAGCATTACAAAAACGAATTAATGTTGTTGAACAGTTGCAACGTAGTCGAAATGTAGGTACTCAGGTACTTGATGAAATAGCTAAAATTATTCCTAATGGTATTTATATTATTGAGCTTGAAAAGCAAGGTAATACCTTGCAGGTTACAGGGAAAAGTGAATCCAATAATCATTTAGCTAACATGATTCGAGCGGTTGAATTATCTGATTTATTTATTGATGCTACTCCTGAATCTATAACAGCTGATGACGGTTCTCCTAAACTACTCAGTAGCTTCAAAATGAAAGTTAAAATTAAAGGTCTAGTCAATGATACTAATAAAGGGAGCAAATAATGAAGTTTGACGCATCCCAGTTTGACAACCTTGAACTAGATAATATAGGGCAGTGGCCAGCAGCAGCAAAATTACTTTTAGCAATTTTTCTAGCGGTAACCGTCTCATTCTTAGGTTATATGGGACTAATTAGCGATCAAATGAAACAACTTGATCGTGCCTTTACTGAAGAGATAACTTTAAAGAGCTCTTATCGTACTAAATATCATATTGCTGCTAATTTAGAATTATTTCAAGCCCAAATGGTTGAAGCAGAAGATACCTTTGCTAACCAATTACGTAGTTTACCTAATAGCCATGAGATCCCTGGTCTATTAGATGATATTACTTTTGTAGGGACAACCAGTGGTCTAGATTTTGTAAAGTTAGAATGGCAACCAGAAATTAGTAAAGAAGTTTATATCGAATTACCAATCGATATCGAAGTAATAGGTCCTTATCATTCATTTGGTCAGTTTGTAAGTAAAATTGCAGCTTTACCAAGGATTGTGACTTTACATGACTTTAAAATTACTATCTCACAAGAAGATAGTGAAACTTTAAGTTTAAAGTTACAGGCTAAAACTTATCGTTATCAAGGGGACGTGTCCAAATGACAACCCATAGTATAATTTATAATTCGTCAAGAATATTCAGCGTAATAGCGCTAACTTTGGTAGCAGGCTGTTTTGATGATATTACTGAAATAAAGACTCATATGGCGCAGGTAAAAGCAACCACAACGAATTATATTGATCCAATGCCAGAGGTTACCGTTTTTACGCATATAGCCTATTCGGCAGAAGAACTACGTAGTCCATTTGTATTACCTAGACCTGAAGCTATTCAGCAAAAAATGCAACAAATGGCGGGATGTTTAAGTCCTGATAATAATCGTCGTAAACAACCGTTAGAGAAATATGCTTTAAGTGACTTAACTATGCGCGGCACCCTCGGTGATGCAAGTATGCTCTGGGCTCTGCTTGAAGCCTCAGATCTAAGCTTACATAGAGTTGCCCTAGGAAATTATCTTGGCTTGTATAATGGCCGAATTACACAGGTGAGTGCAAAAACAGTGAAAATAATTGAATTAGCTCCAGATGGTGCAGGGTGTTGGGTAGAGCGTGAATCTACATTGAATATAGTGCAATCTGAAGAGTCAAATAAGTAAAGGAATTAATAATGCTATTTAATCAAACGAACAATTATAAAAGCTTTATTGCTATAAAAGAGCTTTGGCTTACTACTGTGTTTTTATTGTCTGCAGTATTGCTGTCATTTACAGTCACAGCTGCTGGTGAAAGTGATGGGATAAACAACAATGAATTGGTTGGTATTTCATATAACACCATTCAAAGTGACCAAGTTGTGCTTGTCTTCAGCTTTGCACAAAATATCATTAGCCTACCTGAAGTTAAAACATCGATGACACCTGCTTTTGTGGAAGTGACTTTTGATGCAAACGCCTTTGGTAAAGACCAAAAGGAAACGCTAGTTAACCATGCCGGTGTAAAATCAATTAATTTAGATGTTACTTCAGGAAAAGTTGTCGCATTAATTAGCTTAGAGAAGCTAGCTGTTTTTGATGTCTCCTTAAATAACGATAAAGAATTTTCCATTACATTTAACTATGGAAAATCAGCTGAAATTGTTGAAACGCTTAGTCCCGCAGGTGATAAGTTCATTAATCATATAGAGTCGATAGACTTTAGACTAAATGCTGAGAATGAAGGACAAATATTAATTTATTTAAAAGATAACATGCTCGCTGCTGATGTTAATGACAAGCTAGGTAAATTAAATGTTGAATTTCATAATACTGAAATTTTGGAAGATTTACTTTATAAATTGGATGTAACTGATTTTGGCACACTAGTTACCAGTATTGAGACTTTTAAAGATGATCGTAACGCACGTTTAGTTATAGAAGTTGACAGTGACTTTATATTTACTCAAAAACAGGAAGATAATCTATTTATTCTAACGGTAAAAGAAAAAGCAGTAAAAGAGCCTACCTATATAGGTGAGACCGACGACTTTAATGGTCGTAGCATATCATTAAGCTTTCAAGATATTCCTGTACGTACAGTTTTACAGATTATTGCTGATTACAATGAATTTAACTTAATTATTAGTGATACAGTGACAGGGAATATCACTCTTCGTCTTGACGGTGTACCTTGGGATCAAGCATTAAGTATTATCTTAAAAGTAAAAGGTTTAGATAAACGTATGCAGGGTAATATTTTAATGGTTGCTCCTGCAGACGAATTAGCTGCTCGTGAGGCACAGACATTACAGGCTAGACAACAAGTTGAAGAGCTGGCTCCTTTGTATGCTGAATATGTTCAAATTAATTATGCCAAAGCTGCTGAATTTGCATCGTTAATTAAAAATGAAGATACTAGTATATTATCTTCTCGTGGTAGCGTGTCAGTTGATGAACGTACAAATACTCTACTAATACGTGACACAGCCCGAAGTATCGAAGACATTAAACGTATGATCACTATTCTTGATGTTGCTATTCGTCAAGTTGTGATCGAAGCGAGAATGGTTACTGTCAAAGATAATATGAATGAAGAGCTTGGTATTCGTTGGGGAGTTACTAATACCGATGGTGAATATGCTACGTCAGGCTCTATTGAGGGGACGAGTACTGCAAATGGGACAAGATCTAATAGTGGAGTTCCATCCATTGGTGATGGTCTAAATGTGAACCTTCCTGTAGCTAATGCTGCAGGAACTATCGCTTTTCAAATTGCTCGGTTAGCTAATGGAACAATTTTAGACCTTGAGCTTTCGGCGTTAGAGAAAGAAAATAAAGGTGAAGTTATTGCTAGCCCACGCATTACAACATCGAACCAAAAGGAAGCTTACATTGAGCAAGGTGTTGAGATTCCATATCAAGAAGCTTCATCTAGTGGTGCTACAGCAACGCAGTTTAAAAAGGCAGTATTGAGTTTAAAAGTAACACCACACATTACCCCAGATGATAAAATAATTCTTGATTTGGTGATTACCCAAGATACAATATCTGATATTACTAGTGGTTTAGCGCCTGCGATTGATACTCAGCGTATTGGTACACAGGTTTTAGTTAATAATGGCGAAACCATAGTTCTAGGTGGTATATATCAGCAAGCTATTATTAGCACAGTATCTAAAGTTCCAGTGTTAGGTGATATACCGTATTTAGGTTGGTTATTTAGAAGTTCTAGTCAGTTAAATGAGAAAAAAGAGCTGTTAATTTTTGTTACACCAAGAATTGTAACTGAACAGTTTTAAAATATATAACTGAGGAAATCCATTAAATGTTCTATTATTTTGTCATTTAATGGATTTTTTGTTTCAATAAGTGAATTTTTAACAAAGATAACGCTATTGTCACTTGCAATATATGCCTAACAATTGCGATAATTACGCCCTTGAAATTTCCGAGGGAGACCTCTTTTGCGTCAAAAGTTCTATTTCATTGTATCTTGACTTTTGACTGTTCTGTAAACACAACGAGTATTAAGTAAATCTAATGGCAGAAAAACGTAATATATTCCTTATAGGCCCTATGGGTGCTGGTAAAAGCACTATCGGTAGAGAAATAGCAGACCGATTACATCTTGAGTTTTTTGACTCTGACCAAGAAATAGAGCGTCGTACAGGAGCAGACATTGCTTGGGTTTTTGATCTTGAAGGTGAAGAAGGTTTCCGCAAAAGAGAAGAAACGGTAATTGAAGATTTGAGTGAAAAGCAAGGTATTGTTTTAGCTACTGGTGGTGGTTCAGTAATCAGCACTAACGTTAGAAATCACTTGTCTGCTCGTGGTATTGTTGTTTATCTCGAAACAACGATTGATAAACAAGTTGCTCGTACGCAACGTGACCGTCGACGTCCACTTCTACAAACATCTGAAGAGCCACGCACAGTTTTGGAAAACTTAGCTGTTGAGCGTAATCCGTTTTATGAAGATATTGCTGATATTATCGTACAAACCGATGATCAAAGTGCCAAAGTTGTTGCTCATAAAATTATAGAACGTCTCGACTTCTAATTTAAACTCGCGTTGGAATCTAGTAGAAAATTGTATGGCAATTCTTAATCTTAATTTAGGCACGCGTAGTTATCCTATTTATATTGATTCAGGTCTGATACATAAAACAGATCTGCTTTCATCACATATTCGTGCCAAGCGTGTATGTATAGTAACAAACAATATTGTAGCCCCTTTATACTTACATTCATTAAAAGAGAAGTTAACAGACTTTGATGTAGATGAAATCGTACTTCCCGATGGTGAAGCTGAGAAAAGTATAGCTAATTTTGAAGTTATCATGTCCCATTTGCTTAAAAATGAGCACGGTAGAGATACGACCTTAATTGCCTTGGGTGGTGGTGTTATAGGCGATATAACCGGCTTTGCAGCAGCATGCTATCAACGTGGTATTGATTTCATACAAATTCCAACGACATTACTTTCACAAGTGGATTCATCAGTAGGTGGCAAAACGGCAGTAAACCATCCTTTAGGAAAAAACATGGTAGGTGCTTTTTACCAACCTAAAGCTGTTTTTATTGATATTGATAGTCTTATAACTTTACCTACCCGCGAATTTAATGCTGGAATGGCTGAAGTCATTAAATATGGCATTTTAGGTGATAAGTTATTCTTTGTATGGCTTGAAGATAATATGTCAGCGATCAAGGCTGGTGATAAAGTTGTATTAGCGCAGATGATTGAGCGCTGTTGTCAGTGTAAAGCTAACATTGTCGCAAGTGATGAAACAGAAGCTGGTGTCAGAGCACTATTAAACTTAGGTCATACCTTTGGTCACGCTATTGAAGCTGAGCAAGGCTATGGTAAATGGTTACATGGTGAAGCTGTTGCTACTGGCATGATACTTGCTGCTAAATTAGCAGTAGCAATGAATTTGCTTGAAGTGTCAGAACTTCGACGTATGGAAAAACTGATAGCAGCATTTGATTTACCTATAACTGCTCCTCAAGATATGGGTTTCGATGAATTTATCCGTCATATGCGTCGAGACAAAAAAAATATAGCTGGTAAACTTAGATTTATAATACCAACAGCTATTGGTCAATCTGAAATTCGTGACGATGTCACTCAGGATACGCTTCAAGAAATTCTATAATTATCTTTTCTCGTGGATGAGTAACCTACAAGAAAAATTTAAAGCATAGAAAGGATTTAGCATGTCTGCAGCCGCAAACTCTTCTTCGACAGACCAAACAACACAAAGCTTAACAGAGAGTGACTCAATGTTAGCCGATGGTAATAAAACTATTAGCGTAACTTCACGAATCGATTATAACTTACGATTTACCCAACAAGCTGTAATAGTCGTAGGTAATAATACTGAACAATATTCACAATTAGCTAGCCAATTTCTCGTTAATCTTTCTGATGTAAAACCTACTGTCGGCAAACTCCCTCATCAAGATAACCACATAAATGTAGCGTTTGTTTCGGCCTCTTCAAAATTAAATGATATTCAAATACGATGTCGCTTAATCGAACAGTTATTTGTAAATACCTTATTTGATCCTGAGCAATCACTTGCCGAAAGTGTTTTGCGGTTTGCTAAGCAGCATGGTGAAGCTATTTCTATAGTGATAGACCATGCACATGCTCTTTCATTGCAGGTTAAATATGAATTGTGTCAATTAGTGAACTTAGCTAAAAAAAGTAAGCTCACGATTAACGTAGTACTTTTTGGTTTAACGGAAGCAGCACAACAACTTGCGATGAATAAAAGTTTGTTCAAGAATAAAATAGTTATAATTGATGCTGAAACCAGTAAAGTAATTAACTTAGATGATAATACAATGATACTTAACAACGATCAGAGTCCTTTATCGTTTGGGCAAAAGGTAAGTTTTTTCAGCGGTATGGTAATTCTTGTTATTGTGCTTTTCTGGGTCTATTTATTAATAGCTGAGGATTTTAATCAACAGGCTTTCAACAGTACAGACCAGGCTGTTCTAGAAAAGAATAACCAGCAGATTGTATTACCAAGTAAATTAAGCAATGTCCTAAGTCATAAACCAGCAAGACAAATGCAAAAGCAAAATAAAACTGAAGTAGTAGAAAGCTTAATAAAATTAAGTGTATCAGAAGTTAGAACTCAAGCAACAAGTGAAGAAATTAACCAGGTGTTAATGACAACATTTTTAGTTGCTGCTATTGAAACATCATCAGCTGAAGCTAGTGATGTTCTGCAAGCATTAGTTATTGTAGAGAATAAAATCGATGATAATATTGTTCGTGCTACAACTAATGAATTAGCTAATCAAACTCAATTAGTTGAAACTGCGACTAACTATTATCAAACTAAAGCTAAAGAATATGAAAACGGGTATGTAGTACAAGTGGCTGGCTTTTCTGATGAAAAATTATTGAAAAGATTTTTATTACTTTACCCAGAAGAGAGTTTTTATAGCTACCAGAGACAGTTGAATGACAAAAAATTTACGGTAATCACTTCAAAGGTTTATCAAAATAAAGCGTCAGCTAAAGCAACAATCCAGTTGTTACCTATACAACTGATCGAGCGCAAACCATGGGTCAAGTCTATTTCGTCCGTTATCAATGAAATTAATACCTTTACACGATAATTCAAGCTACAATCCGCTTTTAATTTATTAAATGAAACTGTGGTTTAAGTCTGCAGCAATAATAATAAAGATCAAGCATAGTTGATGAAGGCAACTACCTATTCTTAGTTTTATAAGAGTAGCCTTCGACAATTTATTCCTGCCCGGATCAATGCAAAATATATAACTGCATTATGCTCCTGAAAATAACGCCAGCATAAATGCAGTATTGGCAATAAGGTCTAGTGTGAGTAAAGATACATTACAAACTAATATGCGATCTGCCTTAAAATGGGCAGGTGGGAAGAAACGCGTTATTGGTGATATCCTCAAAGTTTTACCAGTGAAAGGTAAAAAAAGATTAGTTGAACCTTTTGTTGGTGGTGGCTCTGTTTTCTTGAATATAGACTTTGATGAATATCTGTTAATCGATATGAACAAAGATCTTATTTCTCTATTTAATATCATTAAAAATCAATCAACAGAATTTATAACGGATGCTGAAAAATACTTTAATGGTGAGTATAATCATGCTGAGAAGTATTATGAGTTACGTAAGCAGTTTAATGAAACTAGTAATTCATACCAACGCTCAATACTCTTTTTGTATCTAAATAGGCATGGTTATAATGGTTTATGCCGTTACAACAAAAGTGGTGGCTATAATGTGCCTTTCGGAAGATATAAACACCCATACTTTCCAAGAGCTGAAATAGAGTTTTTTTCTAAAAAAGCACAAAAAGCAACGTTTATTCAAGGTGATTTCGAAACAGCATTTTCTCAACTTAGAAGGGATGATGTTGTTTATTGCGATCCACCGTACTCGCCAATAAATAGAACCGCTAATTTTACCGCTTACGCTGGAAACTCGTTTACTGATGCAGATCAGATTAGACTAGTCGCCTGTGCTGAAAAAGCAAAACGGCAAGGTGTCCCGACTATTATTTCAAATCATCATGTAGACTTTACCCGTGAACTTTATAAAAATGCAGATAAAAGAGAATTTTTTCAAGTACAACGCTCAATTAGTCCAAAGGGAAAAGGGCGAGTAAAAGTTAAAGAAGTGTTAGCCCTTTACCAGTAATCATTTTGCTCCCATCAAGTATAAGTAACACTCATATGTGTTTTAGTTATGTCCGCTAGTCACTTAATTAGTTATTAGTTATTAGTTCTTTAAATGATAAAACCCCACTTTATCTTTAGTAATAAATACATTGTTATCGCCGTCTAAACTATAAAAGCTTCAGGAATATTTAGCTTTTTAATTTGCATTTAGGTATCAAATGCAGGTCAGATACTTCCTACATCATACGAAATATCTGTAGTGGCTTTGCCTGTGGATAAACAAATCAAATATTGCCACGACATCGTTGTATACGATATAACTTTTGATTGATTAATAGGTAGGGAACAGTACTGAGTATATCAAAGCTTAATATTTGTTATAAAGATATGAAATTAGACACTAGAATCAGGATATAAGCCTTTAACTTCTTCACC
This sequence comes from uncultured Colwellia sp., assembly GCA_913049915.1. Taxonomy (GTDB): domain Bacteria; phylum Pseudomonadota; class Gammaproteobacteria; order Enterobacterales; family Alteromonadaceae; genus Colwellia. The sequence continues at coordinate 6,173 of CAJWZC010000085.1, read as the reverse complement.
ATAAGTTTGATTAACTTGGCATAACTAAACTAACAACAGCGATTAAGCAAACTATAAAAATTAGTACGGCGAGCAGACCAGCTATAATAAAGTGAGAGAGCTTACCTTCAGAGAAGTCTCGCTTACGATTACTATTATTTTGCACGCCAAAGAAGGCAGCAGCAACACTTTTAAAAGTATTCACTATGCTACTTTTAGCGATAAAAGCTAATGTTGAATTAATGACGGCTATAATGTATCAACTCCACTAAATCTAAAAAATGTAAATGTGTTGATTTACTTTCACCAGATAACCAAGATAGCCAGCTATTACTGGACATATTAGTCGTATGGCATGGGTGATTTATATGGTTCATTGGTAGCTTTGATTCTATATTAATACATGGACTGAGGAACCATGCTTGTATACTTTGATTATTACTATGTTTGCTCAGGATAAATAAAATTACAAGAGTCAGGATAAAAGCAAAAGATATCTGCTTAAACTTTGAAAAGGAAGAATACGTCATGATCCGTTTTGACATTTTTATATACTTTAAACTAAAAGAGGTGATTCAGTATAACTGAAGTTCACCTCTTTGTCTTTTACCGTTTATTTAACCTTTTATAAAAAATTAAATTATAAAGAGATGTCTACAGAGTAAGAAACATAGAATTTCATATCATCACTACTGCCGCCATCATCGTAATCAGTTTTTGAAACACCAAAAGTAAAATTGTCTTTGCTTAACGAAACACCAAAGTCAGTTGAGTCAGTAGAAAAATCACCACTGTAATTACCAAGATGAAAGGCAACTTCAGCATTGTTACCTAGGGTTATAGCATAATCGGCATTAACGTAAACAGAATCACCAGAATCAATATCGTCAGCAGATGCAGATACTAATACAGCAACACCTACTGTTAAGCCAGTAAAAGTAAAACTACCGTAGACTTCGGAAAAATCAGCATCATCTGCATCTGGGTAAGCAAAGTAAATGAAACCAACATCGTATGACATGCTTTCATTGATGTCTGCACCAAAACCACCGTACAAATCTAATTCAGTACCACCCCATGCATTTGATACCCATGTACCGGCATAAAAACCTGAATCATTAGCATAATCAATGCCACCAGAAACGGCAGCATCACCACCTGTTTGCTCAAGGCCACGCCATAAATAGTTGTTAGTGGCAGCTACATTTGCTGACAATCCTTCAGTAGCAAAAGCTTGGAAAGAAATTGTTGAAGCAGCTAGTAATGATGTCATAGCGATAGTTGTTATTGCTTTTTTCATAAAATATCTCGTTATTGTTTGTTATTAAAAGTGTCTGACAGTTAATTAGCAAGCATGATGCCCAAATCATTAATTATAGGCGTTATTATTTTATATCCAAAAGAATCAATTGTTTAGTCTTACGATTTGTTATTACAATCATAACTAATTTTCTATTTTGATAATTAGATGGACTATATTGGTGCGACTTTTTAGTAAATGCTCATAAAAAGTGCAATAGGTTGAACTGTTACAATCGCTTGGAACTCGCATTTTCAAATGGCATGGGTATAATACCTGCATATTTTTCTAGGAAACTTACCCATGTCACCCTTTTTAATTGCTCCCTCTATATTGTCGGCCGACTTTGCTCGTTTAGGTGATGATGTTGCTAATGTCTTAGCAGCAGGTGCTGATGTTGTTCACTTTGATGTAATGGATAATCATTTTGTCCCAAATTTAACATTCGGCCCAATGATTTGTAAGTCATTACGTGAGTACGGCATTACAGCGCCAATTGATGTACATTTGATGGTTAAAAATGTTGATACACTTATCCCCGGTTTTGCTGAAGCAGGAGCTGATATTATTACTTTCCATCCTGAAGCAAGTGATCATATTGATAGAAGTTTACAATTAATTAAAGACCATGGTTGTAAGGCAGGCTTAGTACTAAATCCTGCGACACCTTTGCATTGCTTAGATTTTGTGATGGATAAACTTGATGTGATTTTATTAATGTCAGTTAATCCAGGCTTTGGTGGTCAATCTTTTATTCCAACAACATTAGATAAATTACGCTTAGTAAAAGAACAAATTAAAAAAAGTGGCTATGACATACGCTTACAAGTGGATGGTGGCGTTAAAGCAAATAATATTGCAGAAATTGCCGAAGCAGGTGCCGATATGTTTGTTGCTGGTTCAGCAATATTTTCTCAAGCTGACTATAAAGTAGCAATCGATGAAATGCGCAGTGAGTTAGCCAAAGTTTCTCAGTAATCATTCAGTTTAAATAAGCAAAGTATTCAGAATTTAAAGGGTAAAAAAATGACAAGTAAACCTATTGTATTAAGTGGTTGTCAGCCGTCAGGCGAGTTAACTATTGGTAATTATTTAGGCGCATTAAAGCAATGGGTTAATATGCAGTCAACACATGAGTGTTACTACATGCTGGTTGATCAACATGCGATCACCGTTCGACCAAAAGCGGAAGATCTACGTAACGCAACCTTAGACGGTTTAGCTTTGTACTTGGCCTGTGGTGTTGACCCTGAGCAAAGCACTATCTTTATTCAATCACATGTTCCAGAGCATGCGCAATTGAGCTGGGTACTGAACTGCTACACCCAAATGGGTGAATTAAACCGCATGACGCAATATAAAGATAAGTCACAAAAATCTGAAGCGAATATGAATGCAGGTTTATTTACTTATCCGGTATTGATGGCTGCGGACATTCTTCTTTATGGCGCTGATCGTGTTCCGGTAGGCGATGATCAAAAGCAGCATTTAGAGTTAGCCCGTGACATAGCTACACGGTTTAATAATCTTTATGGTGATATCTTTACTGTGCCTGATCCTTTTATTCCTGAGCATGGTGCCCGTGTAATGAGTTTGCTTGAACCCACTAAAAAAATGTCTAAGTCTGATACTAATCCAGGTAACTTCATTGGCTTATTAGAAGATCCTAAAAAAATTGCTAAGAAAATAAAACGCGCAGTAACTGATTCAGATGAGCAAGCCAATATATATTATAGTCTAGAAGAAAAGCCAGGTGTATCAAACTTACTGTCATTATTATCGTGTGCAACAGGCAAGACGATTGCTGACTTAGTACCTGCTTATGAAGATAAAATGTATGGTCATTTAAAGGGAGATGTTGCTAATGCGGTTGTAGCTTTGTTAGAGCCTATTCAAGCTAAGTTTCATAAATACCGTGCAGATGAAGCCTTCTTAGAGCAAGTAATGCGTAATGGCGCTGAGAAAGCTTCTGCCCGTGCTAGTAAAGTACTTACTGCGGTATATGATGCAGTAGGTTTTATTCCTCGCCCATAAATAAAATAATGTAATGCTAATTTATATAACTTGGCGAGGCATCTAACACGCCACATTATTTTAATACGGTATCACGAAAAAAGGCTTGTTTTCGAAAGAAAATAAGTCTTTTTTCTAATCGCGATAAAAGCGTTATTTGTAGTCTATTTTATATTAATCTTGCTGAGCTGCTTTGTTTGCTTGTTCGAATAAAGCATTACTTTGTTCTATAAAACTATCAACGCTGTTGCTTGGGGCAATTAAATAGCTGGGCGCCATTATAGTAGCACTGTATTGTGGGTGTGGATTAAACTCTGGTTTCTTACTGTATTGTAATAAATAACTGCCGCCGAATAGTAGGATGGTAATACTTAATGCCACCACAATTCTTCGTTTCGAACTTACATGAAAACCAATATAACTATTTAACCAGAATAAGCTAAAAGCTAGACTAATCGGCACAAGCGCAATAATCAAACCTAGCACTGAATTACTCGCCGAGTTAAACGCAATAATCTCTTCTAATAGATCACTAAGCCACATCAGAATAAAAAAAGTAAAACTAATACCAAGCTGAGCTAATATGCGCGGATCATGTTTGGTGAGGTGAGACACTAATGCGACGGCAGCTGGCCATAATGCAAAGAGTAAGCTCATACTAAAGGCGCTAACAAAAAGTTGGCTTATATTTATTTCTGTTGGCTGGTTTAAATAGGCAATATTAGCCGTAATAAGTATAAATAAAGCAATACTAGTAAGTACTGCAACAGGATGTCTAATTAAGTCAATTAGAGATTCGAACGGGCTAAAAGCAATTGTATCGACAACGCTATGGCTTTTAAAAAGGATCCTTAACTGACTTTTTCCTAAAACGATTACATCACCATCATTAAGTACCTGTTGATTACCGTCTTGCTTTTTACACTCTTTGTTTTCTAAGCTTGTGCCATTAACTGAATTATTATCATTAATACACCAAACGTCTTGAGAATAGTTTAATGATAAATGCTGAGGACAAATATGTGGATCAGTTAAAATTATATCATTTTGATAATTTCTACCTATGGTAATATTATTCTGTTTTAGTCTATGACGATGTAACAACTTATGATTACGGGTGATTTCTTCAATGATAATCTCACCTTGTTCTATTGGTAAATCATCACTTGAAACTGGTATTGCTGGCTCTGTTTCAGTGTTGCCAACTTGAGCGTCTTTCATTGCTTCCGTATTTACTTTCATAGCTACTTCCATGACACGGCCTCCATAAATTTACCGGTAAATGCCATAGCATTCTCTTGGCTAACACCCGCTAAAGTAAAGTGACTTACTAACGCTTGCTGATTTTTATCGACACTAGCACCTAAATACAAAACATCAAACAAGCCAGGGAAGTCTTTGTAAGCACGAGTACAGAAAACGCTTTTATTGGTAATAGTCTTACTTGTATTCGCGGTGCTTACAGGGGTAATTAAATCATGATTACACTGATATTCACTAACATCATCTTTGCCGGCTCTATTACCTGTACCCGCTCGAGCTATTTGTTTCTGATATAAATGATAAAATTTATTATCACTTAAGTTTTTTGCCTGCATATAGCGAAACTCAATTTCGACACTGCCAGTAAAAAAATGTGATGAGAGATAGGTATTTTCATCTAAAGAACAATTAGCAATAGCAGCTAAAATAAGCGCATCTTTTTTATCCGCATTAGAATCACCCCAACAACGAATAAAAGGGACTTTAATAACAGGGAACATTGCCTTACCAGCAAGTTCTTTACTTTGCCAAGTATTAGTAAGCAGTGCTTTCATCAGCTTGTTTTGATTAGAAAATAGCTGTGCTGCCATTTGTTGTTTTATATCTTCAGGTGCTTCTTTATTGTAATCGTAAAATAGTTTAACCAACTTCTCGTGTGGAACTAAGAAACCAATTTGATTACCTGAGGTGGCGACATTGATGCCTACCACCTGTTCAGATTTATTAACGACAGGCCCGCCACTCATACCCGAATTAATAGAGCCAGTAAAATGAATACGCTCATTGAAGGATTCTTTTTTTAAACCATTATACGTACCAGGTACCACAATCATGCCTAAATCATGAGGATTACCCAAAGCAAATAACTTCTCACCTTTAATGGGCTTTGTATCAGAAAGTTTGAAGTAAGGCATATCACCGTTAACCTGGCGTTTTACTAACGCTAAATCATTAATAACATCGACGCTTACTAAGTCCACTTCTGCAGTATTTCCTTGGTGGTCTAGGTACTCAATTCGATATTTCTCTGGGTGGCGCGCATAGCTAGATATCACATGATAGTTAGTCGCGATAATGCCCTCTTTACTGATTTGAAAACCAGATCCGATAGACGATTTCTCCCCGCTAGCTTTATCAATTAGTTTAATTTGGTAAAGGGATGGGGTGAGTTGAGCAAATATTTCTTCCGCTTGCTCAGTGGCAAAAGTAGTGTGACTTAATAGTATAAAAACTAAGGTAAAAAAAATTTTCATTTATCTTCCGGTTGATAACCTATTTAGCCATTGTGACAGTAAATTTGTATTTGTCACCTAACAATCACATAAATAGTTAAGCTTGATTTAGATCGTATTGTGTAAGTGAAAACCCGTGTATGATTTTAGTAAAAATTACGCGGGTAGCATATAACTATAAGAGAGGTTTTTGTGAACAAAGTACTCAATATTTTTAATATTATTATATTGGCAATTTTTAGCTATTTAGTGGTTACCAATGCCTCTGTTGCTCAGCCAATTGAGGTACTATGCATTGAAGATAATATAGGTTGCATTTTAGTTTTAGTCGGTCAGTCGATGAGTAAAGTAAACCATCGTGAGAATCATAGACGAATAATAATCTG
>CAJWZC010000084.1 GCA_913049915.1 uncultured Colwellia sp. | reverse complement strand
TTTGATGTCAACGTTTATTTTAAAGTATTTCGAGAAACATTTAAAACAACACGTTAAGTTTTGTTAATCACAGCTAAATCGCTGAGATAACATATCAAAACAGTTCGTTGATGGTTCATTTTGCGTGAACCCCTTGGAACTGGAGCGCATTATAGAGAGCTTTAACTTTAGCACAAGGGTTATTTTCACCTTTATGCTTGTTCGACCATTTTATGTACATATAGCTTTCTTATTGGACTATAAAGCACGATAATTGATGATCCTTTGCCAGTTTATTAAATAACACGCCACCTCACAGTTACTTTTATCTTGTCAGATTCTACTAGATAACATGCCTATTTAACGTTGTTATAGCACTACTTTAGTTTAATTTTCCCATATAACAATGAAAAAACCGACACTAAGGTCGGTTTTTTAACGTTATCTAAATGATCCTAGAGTAAAATCTAGATCAGTAAAGTTATCTCTCGACTATACCTAGTAAACATTTAGTTAGCTATTTTCTTGTTCACGCTCAATTGCACGATAAGCAATGTCTGTTCTAAATTCGACACCTTTCCACCTGATCTGATGTAGTAACTCATAAGCCGTTTGTTGAGCTTCAGTCACAGTATTACCTAATGCCGTAGCACACAGTACACGGCCACCATTAGTAACAACCTCACCGTACTCGTTTAACTTAGTACCTGCGTGGAATGTTTTAGCTAATATATTTTTATTTGTGTCTAAACCAGAAATAACATCCCCTTTAGGGTAACTCGCTGGATAAGCTTGTGCAGAAAGTACAACACCTACCGCTGCACGACTATCAAAATCGATTGTTACTTTATCTAATTCGCCACGTGTAGCTGCTAAACATAATTCAACTAAATCAGATTGTAAGCGCATCATGATAGGTTGTGTTTCAGGATCACCAAAACGACAGTTATATTCAATTACGTTTGGTGTACCATCGCTTGCGATCATTAACCCTGCATATAAGAAGCCACTGTAAGGTGCGTCTTCATTTGCCATGCCTTCAACCGTTGGCATAATAACTTCAGCCATAATACGATCATGAATTTCAGGTGTAACCACTGCTGCTGGAGAATATGCCCCCATACCGCCAGTGTTCGGACCTAAATCACCATTTAGTGCGCGCTTATGATCTTGACTAGTTGCCATTGGCAAAACATTTTTACCATCTACCATGACGATGAAACTTGCTTCTTCACCTTCAAGAAACTCTTCAATCACTACACGATGACCCGCATCACCAAAAGCATTACCCGCTAACATATCTGTAATAGCGTCTTCTGCTTCTTTTAATGTTAATGCAACAATAACCCCTTTACCTGCAGCTAAGCCATCGGCTTTAACAACAATTGGTGCACCCTGCTGACAAACATAAGCTAATGCTGGTTCAACTTCAGTAAACTTTTCGTAGCTACCTGATGGGATTTTATTACGTGCTAAAAAGTCTTTAGTAAATGACTTTGAGCCTTCAAGTTGAGCAGCTTTAGCACTTGGACCAAAAATAGCTAAACCTTCAGCTTGAAAAGCATCAACAACACCGTCAACCAGTGGTTGTTCTGGGCCAACAATAGTTAAGGCAACGTCTTCACTTTGAGCAAAAGCAACTAAGGCAGTATTATCACTAACATCGATAGCAACATTTTCTAATTTTGCTTCGGTTGCTGTGCCCGCATTACCTGGGGCAACAAACACTTTAGTAACCTGACTTGATTGAGCCGCTTTCCATGCTAGTGCATGTTCACGACCACCGCCGCCAATAACTAAGATTTTCATATGTTTTCCTATTAATTTTCTTTTAGTTAAACCAGTAATTATTTAGCTGGTTTAACAAATTTTAATGTCATACGATCGCTTTCGCCAATCGCTAAATATTTTGCTCTGTCTTTATCTTTAAGCGCTAAGCGAGGTGGTAAAGTCCAGACTTTATATTGTGCTAAATCTTTTGGGTTAGCGTTAATTTCACTCGAAGCATCAAATCTAAAACCCGCTTCTTTAGCTTGTTTAATCGTTTTAGTTTCAGAAACATAACCTGCTGCTACTTTAATATCAGCACCTACAGGTAATCGGTGTTCAACTACACCTAAAACGCCGCCTGGCTTAAGTGCATTAAAAGCATCTTTAAATACTTGCTGTACACCAGCATCTTTCCAGTTATGTAGATTTCTAAACGTTAAAACTAGATCTACTGTACCTTGTGGTGCTAATTCGCTTTCTTGACGTGGTGTAAAGTCGGTTAAAACAACTTCGCTAAAAACAACGTCTGAGGCAAGTTTCTTCTCTAATTTTTTACGAGAGTTACTGTAGTAATCATCTGCGCCTGTATCTGGATAATGGGCACCATATAGTTTACCCGACCCTTTTAACGCTGGTGCTAGTATTTCAGTGTACCAACCTCCACCAGGTGTAATTTCAACTACCGTCATATCGGGTGTAAAACCAAAAAACTTTAACGTTTCGATAGGATGACGATATTGATCACGCGCTTTATTTTCAACCGTACGATGAACACCTGAAACAGCATTTTCAAGTATTTTTGATGAAGCCGTATTTTCATGTACATGTGTATCATGGGCAGTAATAGACAAACTTAATGCTCCACAACTTAAGGTCACTGCAATAGCGATTGATTTAAGCGCGTTTTTTTTAATTGTCATAACTATTTTCCTTGTAGAATTATTAGTATTTATGGCGGTATCTTTAATATAGCCAGTCTATTTCAAGATAAAAGTTGAGATTTTGAAATAGACTACTATTTAACGATTGTGATATTAATTAATGGTAATATTTATAACAGATTTTAAATAAACAAGCAGCGTTGATTTTTGATGTTATGTAACATAATAAATAAACACTGCTTGTTTTCTATAATTTTTATCTAGCTTAGCAGACAACCTTTGAGCTAGAGGATTCAAAATCAAACGATAAGCACGGTACGTATGACTATACGTGAGTACTTATCGTGACGAGTTTGTGTTCTCTAGTAACAAGGTTGTCTGTTAATGGCGGAAGTGACGCATACCAGTGAATACCATGGCGATGTTATGTTCGTCTGCTGCAGCTATAACTTCGTTATCGCGCATAGAACCACCAGGCTGAATTACCGCAGTAATACCTGCTTCAGCGGCTGCGTCTAAACCATCACGGAATGGGAAGAATGCATCCGAGGCCATTACGGAACCTTTAACTTCTAAATTTTCATCAGCAGCTTTAATACCCGCAACTTTCGCTGAGTATACACGGCTCATTTGGCCAGCGCCGACACCGATAGTTGAGCTATTTTTAACGTAAACAATCGCGTTAGATTTAACAAATTTTGCTACTTTCCAACAGAATTGTAAATCACGCATCTCGTCTGCTGTAGGTTGACGTTTAGTAACAACCGTTAAATCATCACTTGTTACGCTACCTTGGTCAGTATCTTGTACTAATAAACCGCCGTTAACACGTTTCAAATTAAAGCCAGTTGATTTGTTATCCCACTGACCACATTCTAATAAACGTAGGTTAGGCTTAGCAGCTACAATTTGTGCTGCAGCATCAGAAACGCTTGGCGCAATGATTACTTCAACAAATTGACGAGAAACAATCGCTTCAGCAGTGTCTGCATCTAATTCGCGGTTAAATGCGATGATGCCACCAAAGGCAGAAGTAGGATCAGTTTTATAAGCGCCTTCATAAGCAGCTAAAATGTTATCACCAATGGCAACACCACAAGGGTTAGCGTGTTTAACAATGACACAAGCTGGCTCATCAAATTCTTTAACACATTCTAATGCTGCATCAGTATCAGCGATGTTGTTATAAGATAAAGCTTTACCTTGTAACTGAGTCGCGGTAGAAATTGACGCCTCTTCAGGATTCGCTTCTTTATAAAAAGCAGCATCTTGATGCGAGTTTTCACCGTAACGTAAATCTTGTGTTTTAATAAACTGGCTATTAAAAGTACGTGGGAATTTAACTTTATTGTCAAAAGACGCTGTCGATTCAGTTTCGCCGTAAGCTGGTAACATTTTGCCAAAGTAGTTAGCAATCATTCCATCGTAGCTAGCAGTATGCTCATAGGCAGTAATAGCTAAATCAAAACGTGTTTTATATGTTAATGAATCATTGTTGTTATCTAATTCTGTTAATACACGATTGTAATCGCTTGCATTAACAACAATAGTTACGTCTTTATGGTTCTTAGCAGCGGCACGAACCATCGTTGGACCGCCGATATCAATGTTTTCAATCGCATTTTCTAATGAACAATTTTCATCACTCACTGCATTAGCAAAAGGGTACAAGTTAACCACTACCATATCAATTGCGCTGATATCGTTTTCTGCCATTACCGTTTCATCAATACCACGACGCGCTAAAATGCCGCCATGTACTTTAGGGTGTAATGTTTTAACTCGACCATCCATGATTTCTGGGTGACCTGTGTAATCAGATACTTCAGTTACTTTGATGCCGTTTTCAGCTAATAATTTTGCTGTACCACCAGTAGAAAGAAGATCAACACCTTTCTCACTTAAGCGACGAGCAAATTCAACAATACCTGCTTTATCAGAAACACTTAATAGTGCGCGTTTAATTGGACGTGGAGTATCCATTATTTTTACCTTTTTAGTTGTAACGTACTACTAGCCTATTATCATTAACTGATAGCGCTAACTTGCAAAGTCACATGATTATTTAAAGTGATTTAGAGTGCTATAAAACATAAAAAGCACCCGAAGGTGCTTTATATAAAAATACTGGCTTAGTTCATACCGTATTTTTTAAGCTTCTTGCGTAACGTACCGCGGTTAATACCTAATAAGTTAGCAGCGCGTGTTTGGTTGCCGCGAGTATACATCATGACTTCTTCTAACATTGGCGCTTCAATTTCGCTCAATACAAGGTCATACATATCATCAACATCGTTACCATTTAATTGTGATAAGTAGTTGCTGATTGCGATTTTAGCTTGAGTACGTAATGGAGAAGTCTTAGTTTGTGTCTGAATATCGCCAGTAATAAATGGAGAAGAAACATTTTGTTCGAACATATGATATAACTCTTTCTTTTGTTAATAAAAATAAAATAAAACTACAACAACCTGCACTCGTTCCTAAAAAGAACCAGTAGCAAAATCATCAAAAAATTTGTCTAACGTCACCAATTGTTCATCGGTCGACGCTAAACTATTAAAAATAGCTCTAAACGCTTTACCTTGGTCAAGATTAAACGCTGCACTGAAACCCTCAAGGGAATCAGCTAGGTTATGTACATACCAAGACACGTGTTTTCGGGCGATCATCACACCTTTGAAATCGCCATAAAACTGATGTAACTCCATAACATGGGCCAATACAATTGAGCGTACTTCACTCAATGCTGGTGCTAACATTTTATTACCCGTTAGCAAGAAATGATTAATTTCTCGAAAAATCCACGGACGACCCTGTGCACCACGGCCAATCATTATTGCATCTGCACCCGTAAGGTTTAAAACCTGTAGTGCCTTTTCAGGTGACGTAATATCACCATTTGCCACTACCGGAATTGAAATAGCTATTTTTATTGCTTTAATAGTGTCGTATTCCGCATTGCCTTTATAAAAGTCATTACGAGTACGGCCATGCACTGCGAGCGATGCTATACCACTATCTTCAGCAATTTTTGCTATTTCAATACCATTACGAGTATTTTCACACCATCCTGTACGAATCTTTAACGTAACCGGAATATTTACCGCTTTTACCACCGCCTGAACAATACGCTCAACCAGTGCTGGTTCTTTTAATAAAGCAGAACCAGCTAATTTTTTGTTTACCTTTTTTGCAGGACAGCCCATATTAATATCAATAATTTGTGCGCCATTATCAGCATTCACTTTGGCAGCAAACGCTAGTTCATCAGGACAACTTCCGGCAATTTGTACCGAACGAATACCTGCAGCATCGCTATGCACCATTCTCAATTTAGACTTTTCGGTGTTCCACACTTTCGGGTTTGACGAGAGCATTTCGGATACCGCTAAGCCTGCACCCAATTGACAACATAATTGTCGAAAAGGTTGATCGGTTATTCCTGCCATAGGAGCAAGCATTACCTGAGAATTGAGTTGATATGTGCCTATTTTCATACTGCTGTTTTTTTGAGCTGCCTTGCAAAAGGGCGCTAAGTTTACACCTCTTTTTTTCAATTGAAAAGCATAGAATTTGAACAATATTTGTTTTTATTCGCTTTTTTGATATTGACATTTATTAAAGTATTAATGTGGGCGTAAATCGTACAATACACTAATAAATTTGTTGACAAATGAGACAAAAAAATACAGAGCCAAATATGGCGCAAACTTAGCTGAATAACCGCTGTAACTGTGGCAGAGTGAAATAACAGCACCTAGCTTAACTAAAGCTCAAGCAATAATAATCATAAAAGCAATGTCAAAGACAATGATAAAGACTTTAGTAGCGTCTTTAATCAGCATAATCTTAGCCACACGTTAAGCTCTCTCTGATCTTTTAATTTGGTACTAAATGAAGTTCTAGGCAATATTAAATATTATGCTGGAAATATCGGAGTATGATGTCACGTCTAACTTCACCAACTCCCTATAACAAAAGTACTGTGCTAGGTAGTTAATGAAAACGACTTAAGTAAGGGCAATAATAACCAGCATACTATTTAAAAATTATAACCCCAGTCGAGGTTTTTTCATTTTCTATAGCGGTAAATAAAAATATAATTATTTCAAAGTGAGTATTAAACTATTATTTCCTTACCATGAATAAATAACTTTTACGTGATGTTTGGCCGCTCGATATAGCAAACTGACGTAATGCTATTTGCACAACAACTAATAGGACACACTAGTGCATAATTTTACTACTGAACGATTATTAATAAGACCTTTACTTGCTAAAGACGAAACTTTCTTTTGTCTGCAATATAGTAATGAAAAATTAATGCGCCACAATGGTGGTGCAATAACTCGTACTGAAGCGAGTAAAGCTTTCTCCCAATGACTTAAAGTAAATCATCGAGCCATTATGGTGATAAAAAAACAATTATTACATGGGCAATTATTTGTAAGAACCGTAGTACGATAATTGGTACTCAAAGCTTTTCATTTTTGATTAGATCTCACAATGCAAAAATAATGAACCCGCTAAGTGAGAATGAAATAAAACAAGCCGAGATAGGCATAATACTCTGCCCAGAAGCTAACGGTAACCTGTTTCCAGAAGAAGCCATGGGTGCCTTAATAGAATATGGGTTTACTCACCTTAAATTTGATAAAGTTAATGCCTTTTATGCCAATAATAATTTGGCAACTAAACGTTTTATTAAAAAGCTTAATTTTATTTATGAACCGGTATTCTTGCCACCTCCGATCAGACACTTCGGGGGTAACAGCTATAAACTTAAGCCTAACTATTAAAAATAATCGAGCATAATAGTAGGTAGCTTGTGCTTACTTTCGTTGTCCGTTTAAGCGAACCCACTCTTCTTGTACGCTTACTGGTTCCATATCACACCATTGCCCATACATTGTTTGTAATACTTCAGCTTGTTCTTCTAATACACCAGATAAAGCTAATACCCCCTTATCAACAACGAATTCCATGATAGTTGGCGCTAACTCGCGTAATGGACCCGCTAAAATATTTGCTACAACAACATCCGCTTTAAACTCAGGCTGATCTTTCGGTAAATATAATTCAAGTCTATCAGATACATTATTGCGTTCTGCATTAGCAAGGCTTGCTTGCAGTGCTTGCGGGTCAATATCAATACCAATAACTTTCTTGGCACCCAACTTAAGCGCTGCTAATGATAAAATACCTGAGCCGCAACCAAAATCAACTACGGTTTTATCTTGTAGGTCTAAGCTGTCTAACCAGGTTAAACATAATGCGGTGGTTGGGTGAGTTCCGGTACCAAAGGCAAGGCCAGGGTCTAACATGACATTAACTGCTTCAGGATCTGGAACATCGCGCCAGCTAGGACAAACCCATAAGCGTTCGCCAAACTTCATTGGGTGGAAATTGTCCATCCACTCCCGTTCCCAATCTTTGTCTTCTAATTGCTCTAATTTATAAAGCATTCCTTCTTTATCTGGATGAATACTTTTCAAATAGCTGATCACTTTATCCATATCGTGACTTGCTTCAAATAAGCCCATAACGACAGTATTCGACCAGTAGAGAACTTCATCACCAGGTAATGGCTCATATATTGGGGTGTCTTGTGCGTCGACAAAAGTAACCGCTTGTGAGCCACAGGCTGACAGCCAATCACTATATTTTTCGGCGTTATCTTCGTTAGCACTTAATCTAAGTTGTATCCAAGGCATCTAATATTCTCTACTGGTATTTGGTGTTTGTTGCTACGTGTTGTCGAAGTCCTTGGTACAAAGGACGATGTAATTAGCAAATAGTAGCAATAAATAAGCTTGATACTAGTTTATCATCCATTACTGCTAGAGTAGGGAAAAATAATGATAAAAAGGAAAATACCATGCTAGATTTACTCCCCGATTTATTTGATAAATATCCTAAACAGCTTAGTCTCGCTGATAAAGATTTTATTAATTATGGTAAGCAGATTATCTTTTCTGGCGTGATAGTTACCGTGGCTTGCTTTGAAGATAATTCCAAAGTGAAAGAACTCTTAACAACTGATGGTACCGGTAAAGTGTTGGTCGTTGATGGTAAAGGCAGTATGAACCGCGCCCTTTTAGGCGATATAATAGCAGAAAATGCGGTTAAAAATAATTGGCGAGCTGTTATTATCAATGGCTGTATTCGTGATGCAGGGACTATTGGTACATTAGCTATTGCGGTAAAAGCGCTGGGCTGTAATCCAATAAAAACAGAGAAGTTGGGTGTTGGTGAAACTAATATTACCGTTAACTTTGCCAATATTGATTTTATTCCTGGTTGGACTGTTTATGGTGATGCAAATGGATTAGCTGTAAGTCAATCAAACTTATGTGTTACAGCCAGTTAGGCTGTAACTTCTATGCTAACTTCAGAGATAACTTCAGTACTATCGTAATATAGATTAAGGTTTTATCTTTTCTGCTATGTTAATGTGAACATATAAGATAAATAAGTAAAGAGTTGATTTGCAGATGAAGTATTTTCCCGTTTTTCTTGACGGTAGTAAGATTAATGCCATGGTGATTGGTGGTGGTGATGTTGCTGCCCGTAAAATTGAATTACTATTAAAGACCACTACAAATATTACCATCATGGCGGCAAGCGTTACCGAAGGTGTTGAACGCTTAATTAACGAGAATAAATTAAACTGGTTAAACCATAACTATCAAGCAGGTTTATTAAGTAAAATTACCTTAGTGATTGCTGCCACCGATGATACCGTGGTTAATGAGCAAGTTTATTATGAAGCGATAGAGTTTAACATTCTTGCTAACGTGGTTGACCAACCAGCCCTTTGTACTTATATCACCCCAGCTATTATTGATCGTGCGCCTATGATAATTGCACTTTCAAGCTCAGGCAGTGCACCTATTCTTATTCGCATGTTACGCGAACAAATAGAGAAAATATTACCACAAGGTTACGGCCGTTTGGCTGACTTTTCGTTCAAATTTCGTGATCATGTCAAAGCGCGTATCAAAGGCATACGTAATCGCCGTACCTTTTGGGAAAGTATTTTACGAGGTTCAATAGGACAAAATTTGCTTGATGGTAAACAACAAGAAGCTGAACAACAGTTGATTGCTAGTTTGAAAGAAAAAATTGCTCCTCCTCAAGGAGAAATTATTTTTATTCAAACACTTGATGGTAACCCAGATAATTTAACCTTGAATGCACATCGTGCTTTACAATTTACTGATGCTGTTTTTTATGATGAAGCGGTAAATAAAGAGCTGATTGAATATGTTCGCCGTGATGCTGAAAAATATCCACAAAGTATTAGTTCAACCATTATGCTAAATTACCAGCATATATTAGAACTTGCACAAGAGGGACAACAGGTTATTTACTTACTTGCTGGTAATGAAGAGTTACCTAGTAATAAAGCCTTAATAACCAGTGGTGTTAATACTAGAATTATTACTAGTGGAAGTTAGAAAACATTACTAATTAAGTCTGCTTAAAGATATAAAATGCCAGTACTCTCAGTTTATTTCTCAGTGTTCCCCACAAATAATAATGGGCTCTACTCTTGATATAATTTAATGGAATAACTAGAAGGTCTTCTAGTTATTCGACTTACATTTAAGCAGTGCAGTCATTAGTGATAAAGATTAGAATAGACATTACTTACAAAGTATCACCTAAGGCACATGCGCCAACGTGACTTTTATTATTAACTTATTTACCTAGTTCACCATTATGTTTAATTCCTCTCGTTCATCCTGTTTTACCAATTTCACTAGTGATATTAGTCAGTATCAATTACCTGAGAAGTTTACTTACCCCTTTCATTATCAAACCCATGATTTAGCTTTAGTAGCCAGTAAAGAGTTACAGCAGAAATTGAAAAAATGTCATCCTGTTGACTCAGAACAACAAGGGAGAATGTATGGCGTGTTAATTGTTAAAGACATTCACGGATCCCTTGGCTACTTATCAGCTCTTTCGGGTAATGCCAATGAGAGCCTTGGTGATGATAATTCTGTAATTAACTTTGTTCCAACAATACATCAAGCCTATGAGCAGAGTGCCTTTGAGAAAATACAGCAAGTCGAAATTAATGATATAAGCCACACAATTATCCGACTCGCGGCTAATACTGATATTAGTAAGTTAACGATTTTATTAGAGAATGAAGTCACTAAATCTGATAAAGAAATACAATCTCTACAGCAACAAATGCGAGAAAATAAAAAAGCGCGTAAAGAAAAACGCGCTTGGCTTAGCTCCACTGATTTACCTGAAGACGAACATAGAGACATTAGCATTGCCCTGTCCCGGGCCAGCGTAACAGATAAAAAAGCACTGCAAGTATTAAAACTACATCATCAAAAAGATATAGGCTTAACCTCTGGTAAGTTGCAGCAACTAACAGATGAGATAGAGTCATTAAAGAAAATCAGAAAAAAGCGTTCGGCAAAACTACAAAAACATTTTTTTAAACAATACCAAATATTAAACTGTAAAGGGGAACGTAAAGACTTAATTGAGCTTTTTGCCGACACCATAGCGCAAAAGCCACCAGCTGGTTCTGGTGATTGCGCCGCACCCAAAATGTTGCAGTATGCCTTTGAACATAAGTTAACACCATTATGTATGGCTGAGTTTTGGTGGGGAATACAGCCTAAGTCAGAAATAAGAAAACACCAACACTTCTACCCGGCCTGCCAAAGTAAATGCCAACCTATTTTAAGTCACATGCTTAGCGGTATGAAGGTAAATGAAAACCCTTTATTGATTAATCCCGCTGAAGGGATCGACCTAGAGATTATTTTTCAAGATGAACATGTTGTGGTGGTAAATAAACCCGCTGGTTTATTATCTGTGCCTGGAAAGTCGATTAAAGACTCAGTATATACCCGTATTAAGGCACAATTCCCTCAAGCCACGGGTAGTTTGATTATACATAGATTAGATATGGCTACCTCTGGGTTGTTAATGTTAGCACTGAATGAACGTGCTCATAAGAACTTACAACAACAGTTTCTCGATAAGAAAGTGAGTAAACGTTATGTAGCGACTATTGAGGATAAGTTAGAACACACCGCTGGTAAAATATGCTTACCCCTGCGTGGTGACTTTGATGATAGGCCAAAACAGATGGTATGTCATGAATATGGAAAATACGCTGAAACGCATTGGCAGCTTATTGAACAAATAGATAATACCAGTAAGTTATTTTTATACCCTATAACAGGTAGAACGCATCAACTACGCATGCATTGCGCGCACCCTGACGGACTTAATACACCTATTATTGGTGATGGCTTATATGGTACCAGTGCGAATAGACTTCATTTGCATGCACAGCAGTTAAGCTTTTGTCACCCAGTAACCAAAGAAAAATTAACTTTTGAAATACAAGAAGATTTTTAGTTCTAAGTATCATTGAACACTAATTAACGAAACACGATATTTATTAAGATGTAAAAATCTGACTCTATTAACGTTAACTGTTGGTCGCTTTTTTTCAGTCAGCGCAATGAAAATTTAGGCTTACTTTACAGCAAGCTCATTATTCTTCATCAGTCTCTTAAGTGTGCTAAACGCAAGTTAGCTATCGTTTTTTATTTAGCTCAACTGATAGACACTAAGCGAACATTAAGTTTTGGTGAATCCTTTAGCATATTTAGAAGAATATTAGCTAAGAATTAATATTCGGTTATGAAACGGATTTCCACTCAAACTAGTCGTTCGAAGTTTTTCTCTTGATGGGCTTAAATGTGCCTGTAGTCGTCAGTGGTCACATTTTTAATTAGTTGTTTCTGAAGCTATAGATTCATACTAAATTTTAAATCTGGTGTTAATTAAAACTGAATATTCCTTAGGTGTTATCAAAGAGCTTTTCATTATTTACTCTTGTAGTAGCCACTGATATAAAAATGGATCAGCTATACCTAGATTAATTGTGCTGCTGTTATTTTGAATATATATAGTTATCTCGAAGGTTACAAGTCGTTCCTTACGAGTTATGTCGTAATGCGATGGTTTACCATCTATGTTGATAAGGCTGAGCTTATGAACTTACTCTGAAGTGATAGTATTATTCCTTATCAGCTTATGTATACGATGCAACCACTCAGAAAAAATACTCATACTCATATTCATACTCATATTCATATTCATGTTCATTGCGTCTATTAGGGGCAGAATGTCCATTGAATCTATAGAAATCAAAGCTAATCCTGAGCAAAGCTAGTTCAAGTATGCCTTTCTTTTTCTGACTTCGAATAGAGATTACAGATTAACTAGTATTTTATCTAGATAATAATTTAGGTACAGAGGAATGTCTATATTTAGCTCTAAATTAGATTAGTATATTGAAATTATTTTGTCATATTTTGCTAAAAACAAATCATCCATTATTTTACGACATGCACGATTTTGTAAATACTATAGGCTATTTACACAAAAATCATAGCATCAATTCAAGAAAATCATCCGGTAAAAGGTTGAGATAACAGTATTCTGTCGTGTGATTTGAATATCGGCAAGTACCTAGATATTATGATGGATATAATAATATTTACTAGCGATATAAAAATAAACGACATCAATATTTTGATATACGACAATTAATTAAAAATATAACTATTATCCTCCTATTCCCCCCTCTACCTCCATTGTTTGACTTAGGTATCCTGAGTATATATATTAGGCTTCTCTAATGGATTGGATATTATGATGACTAAACCACTGCTGCTTGTAGTTGATGATGACCGAGATTTAGAAGAACCTATATGTGAGCTTGCTGAAGATATGGGTTTTGAAGTAAAATTTGAAACGAGTGCAAAGAAATTTCAGCAGACATATATTGCAACTAATCCAGCAGGTATTGTTATGGACATTGTCATGCCTGAAATGGATGGCAATGAGCTACTAGAATGGGTAAGCCAACAAAATAGATTTACCCCTATTATTCTAATTAGTGGACATGATGGTAAATACATTAAAGTTGCAGAAATGTTAGGTAAAGCGAGTGGTAATATTATTGTTGGAGGTCTTACTAAACCCATACGACTTGCGGATTTAGAGCTTATGCTGCAGGAAATTTTAGATGCTGCACAATAAAATTTTTGTGACATGTCCTTTCTGACTCGAAGGGACCCGCTAATCATGAGTATAAAGAGCTATATTTATACATCAATTGGGGTAGAATCACTTTTGCGCTTTGGGAAAATGTGGTTGAAGTTTAAGCTGCACTTTGAATTGATTTATTAAAAGCCAGAAGTTAATTTGTCAATACCGTTTCTACGAGGATGTAACAGTCTGAGTGAATAAATAGCCAGTATTTCTGACGGTTTTAATAGGTTGATATTTATCTACTAACTTGATCTTTTTACGTAATCGACCTACCGAGCCGTCAATACCGCGATCATAAGTATTCCAGTCTCTACCATGGATATGATCCACGAGGGAATCTCTATTAAGCACTTTTGGGGATGTTCCAGAAATGTTTTTAATAGTTCAAGCTCTGCTGTAGTTACATGCTAGCTATCACCAACCTGAGTAAAGTGCTCATAACTACCGCTATCAAAATACCATTTACAGAGATTTAGCCTAAATTCTTGTGCTACATTTTCAGCTGTAATAATAGTGTCTGTTTTATTCGCTGGAGAACCTAGCGGTATCTAGCTAGTATTCCCCAAGAGCTAAAAGCTTTGATTATATAATCATCTGCACTAACTTACAGCCTAACTACAACGGCTGTTTCAGTAGATTTACCGATGCTTATAATAATACCAAAATTATATTTTTATCTGAGTTTTTTGATAATGGTTAGACAACTTTTATTCGGTAACATTAAATCTATAATACAGAAGTCGACCTGTTCTTTACTGAGATAGTCCCAGAGTTTTCCTATTGCTAGCAGTAAGAGTATTAAATCCTTTATCTTCAAAAATTTCTGAAATTTCTGAAATTTCTTCCATAATGATGTCGTTATCATCGAGTATCAAGATGATATCTTGCATGATTTTAAGCTCTTATATAGACAAATCAGGCCTTTAAAAAAAGCTGATGGTTCTGTATCAAAAAGGCATTGTCGTATTAGTCTGGGTTTGACAATATCAAATGCTTATCTTAGGATTAATAGTGTTTCAGAGAAATAAAAAGTACCAATACACAATACATCATTGTGACTATCACACTGCCAATAGAGTAGATATTAAAATTCTGGTAGGGAGTGAATGTAATGATTAAACGATTAAATTTTTTATCACAAATAATGTCTTACAGAGCCAACCTAATATTCGCTATCATTATGTTTATTACTGATGACGGTTTCGAAAGTGTTGAAAATTCAAACAGTGGATAAAAATGAACTACACGTTTAGATACACCGGGACAGGGATAATCTTTGGCTGGGCTTTTGTCTTTGCAGCATGGGCTATTGATCTCTTAATTGTAGGTTTAATGCCGACACCTGCTAATATTATTCAGATACATATAAATAACCCGGTTATTTTTATTGTCGATATGGCTCCTATTGTGCTCGGAATCAGCTTTTATTATTTCGGTAAGTTGTACCAGCGTCTCTACAACCAATATTCAGAGGCGCAGAACAGTCGCGCCCGATTCACGGCATTAATGGATTCTGCCTTTGACGCGATTATCATTATTGATGACCATGGGCTGGTGACGGATTATAACGCGGCCGCTGAAGCGATCTTTGGCTATAAATACCGGGAGGCTGTTGGTAAAGATTTAGCGGCGCTGATCATACCGCATCGCTACCGCGAAGCGCATAACCAGGGTTTGAAGGCGTTTCTCGAAACAGGAAAGGGGCCGCTTATTGGCCAGCGCGTCGAAATAGAAGCACTCCATCACGATGGACATGAATTTCCCGCTGAGGTGGCTATCGAAAAATTTAACATCTTAACTAATGATTCCAGCGATTCTGCGTTCGTCGGATTTATCCGTGATATTACCGAACGCAAAGACGCCGCTGCTAAACTTATCCAAGCATCCAAGCTATCAACACTAGGCGAAATGGCGACATCCGTCGCACATGAATTGAATCAACCCCTGAACGTCATTCGCATGGCTGCAGGGAATAGCTGGCGTAAGATTTCTAAAGGCACCGCAACCTATGAATACCTGAACGCCAAACTAGAACGCATTGAAGAGCAGACTGTACGAGCATCTGCAATCATAGATCACATGCGTATGTTTGGGCGCGAGGCTAACGAAGAGCTCGAACCGATTAATGCTCGAGCAGTGGTTACCAATGCGCTTAGCCTGATGGGCGAGCAATTGCGCTTAGCTGGTATTGAGATTGTGACCAAATTTTCTGAAGACTGCCTCTTAATTTTAGGTCACAGTATACAAATGGAACAGGTCATTTTGAATTTACTTACCAATGCCATAGATGCCATGGCTGAAAGCGAAGGCGAGAAGAAGATTACATTGCGGGTATTTAAAGACGATAAAGGTGTCCATATTACCGCTGAGGATACCGGTAGCGGTATTCCAGAAGATATACTGCCGCGTATCTTCGAGCCGTTCTACACAACCAAAGAAATGGGCAAGGGTACTGGCTTAGGATTGTCGGTCAGTTATGGGATTATCAATGATATGAACGGCATAATCGTCGTTGATAATATCGATGGTGGCGCCCGATTCACAATCACTCTGCCGAGTGTGAGTTAATAATGATTATTATAGAGAAAGCGTCAGAAACCTTAACTGATCAAAGTTACGAATGTTTTGTTGCCAGCGGCGTTAAAGCTGTAATTGAAGAAAAGTTTGGGCAAGACATAACGTTTATCGTAATGTCAGGGCATACCCGTCCCATTATTGAAACAGGCGACATAGACCTTGAGTTATATCCCTTTTTAAGAAAGCCGCTAGCTATTAATAACCTAATAGAAATGGTCGACTCAATGTTAGATATTAGGAATAATAATTTTGATTATAAAGATACGCATTGCTGAATGGTATAATAAAAGTGTTTGTTGCTCTTGTTATTTAAATTCAGGTGATCGTTTACTAAAAACATGAACATGATAAAGGCTATTTATGACGAAGCATACTGCTGAACAAGGCAATCAAAAAAAAGAGAAAGATAAGTGGCCAGATGAGTTAGTCCTTGCCAATAAAGAACTTGCCTTTCAAAACGCAGAGAAAGATAAGCGCGCAGATGAATTAGCCCTTGCCAATAAAGAACTTGCCTTCCAAAACGAAGAGAGAGGAAAACGAGCGGATGAATTAGCCATTGCTAATAAAGAACTTGCCTTTCAAAACGAAGAGAAAGATAAACGCGCAAATGAATTAGTCCTTGCTAACGAAGAAA
>CAJWZC010000083.1 GCA_913049915.1 uncultured Colwellia sp. | reverse complement strand
CTGATGAGCAAGTACAAGTCATTGAACAAGCAGGTAAAACAATGACTGTCATTTTAGCGCCTAACACCAGTGTTGGCGTTAATTTAATGTTTAAGTTATTGCAGATTACTGCTAAAGCAATTGGCGACTATACTGATATAGAAATTTTTGAAGCGCATCACAGATTTAAAAAAGATGCACCGTCTGGAACCGCGGTAAAAATAGGCCAAGTCATTGCTGATACGTTAGGACGTGATTTAAATAAAGTCGCTGTCTATGGTCGCGAGGGCATAACTGAAGAACGTAAGAGAGAAACTATTGGTTTTGCAACGGTCAGAGCTGGTGACATCGTAGGTGAACATACTGCCATTTTTGCTGATCTAGGTGAGCGACTTGAAATTACCCATAAAGCCAGCTCTAGAATGACATTTGCTCTAGGGGCTATGCGTGCCGCATTTTGGTTAAAAGATGCTAAAGCAGGCTTTTATGATATGCAAGACGTACTCGGATTAAAAGATTAATGTTAATATTAAGTTAATATCTAGGTATTGGTAAATTTTAATAATAGATAAGTAGTCTTTTCAGACCTTTGACTAGTAAATTCTAGGAAAAGCTAAGAAAGACTGAGTTTTTACATTTTATTACTAGACGAAACTAGGGTACAAGCGTAAAATAAGTAGATTTTGTCAAAAATTTAACTGAAAAGTAGCTTTTGACAGGTCTTTTTGTACGGGAAGTACAGTAAAAAGCAATTGCACGGAGCACTTGCTGTTACATGCGCGTTTACGTTTATTTCTTCTTTGGAGGTTACATTGGCTACATCTGCTATTTTAGTGCTTGAAGACGGCACTGTTTTTAAAGGCACCGCAATTGGTGCACAAGGGTCGGCTGTTGGGGAGGTGGTATTTAACACTTCTATGACAGGTTATCAGGAAATCCTTACCGATCCATCTTATGCAGAGCAAATTATTACCCTGACTTACCCGCACATAGGTAACACTGGTACTAATAGCGAAGATAAAGAGTCTAACAGTATTGTTGCTAAAGGCCTCGTTATTCGTGATTTGCCATTACTTGCTAGTAACTTTCGAAATGAACAGAATTTAAGTAACTACTTAATCGACCATAACATCTTAGGTATTGCGGATATCGATACACGTAAGTTAACACGAATTTTGCGTGAAAAAGGTGCTCAAAACGGTTGTATCTTAACGCTTGATGATAGTAGCGATGAGAGTTTACAAGCCGACGCACTAACAAAAGCAAAAGCATTTCCAGGTCTTAAAGGCATGGATTTAGCGAAAGTTGTTTCTACTAAAGAACAATATGAATGGACGAGTGGTAGCTGGACTCTTGATTTAAGCAATGGTGCTAATACCGGTACAGGTTTTACTCAACCAGAAAAATTTGAATTCCATGTTGTAGCCTATGATTTTGGCGCTAAACACAACATCTTGCGTATGCTAGTTGACCGTGGTTGTAAATTAACAGTAGTACCCGCGCAAACATCTGCAAGTGATGTATTAGCAATGAAGCCTGATGGTATTTTCTTATCAAATGGACCTGGTGATCCAGAGCCATGTGATTACGCTATAGCAGCGATTAAAACATTCCTAGAAACTGAAATTCCTGTCTTCGGTATTTGTTTAGGTCATCAATTACTTGGTCTAGCAAGTGGCGCAAGCACAGTGAAAATGAAGTTTGGTCATCACGGTGCTAATCACCCGGTGAAAGACTTCGCACGTGATGTTGTTATGATTACGGCACAAAACCATGGCTTTGCAGTTAACGAAGAAAACTTACCAAGTAACTTAACAGTTACCCATAAATCATTATTTGATGACTCATTGCAAGGTATTCATCGTACAGATAAACCAGCATTTAGCTTCCAAGGTCATCCTGAAGCAAGCCCTGGTCCACACGATGCAGCGCCATTATTTGATCACTTTATTGATTTAATCAAAACCTACAAATCAAACAACGCTTAAACCGACAGACAAGAGAAGAGAGGAAATAATGGGAAAACGTACTGATTTAAAAAGTATCTTGATCTTAGGTGCAGGTCCAATAGTGATTGGCCAAGCTTGTGAGTTTGATTATTCTGGCGCTCAAGCGTGTAAAGCACTTCGTGAAGAGGGTTACCGAGTTATCTTAGTTAACTCTAACCCAGCAACGATAATGACAGACCCTGATATGGCCGATGCGACTTATATCGAACCAATTCATTGGGAAGTCGTTCGTAATATTATTGAAAAAGAACGTCCTTGTGCTGTTCTACCTACTATGGGTGGTCAAACCGCATTAAACTGTGCGTTAGAACTTGAAGCCAAAGGCGTACTAAAGGAATTTAATGTTGAAATGATTGGTGCTACTGCTGACGCAATTGATAAAGCAGAAGACAGATCTCGTTTTGATAAAGCAATGAAAGCGATTGGCCTTGATACGCCAAATGCTGAAATTGTTCATACTATTGAAGAAGCGCACGCGGCAAGTAAAATATTAGGTTTCCCTTGTATTATACGTCCTTCATTTACTATGGGTGGTACCGGTGGCGGTATCGCATACAACATCGAAGAATTTGATGAAATTTGTACTCGTGGTTTAGACCTTTCTCCAACATCAGAATTACTCATCGATGAATCATTAATCGGTTGGAAAGAATATGAAATGGAAGTGGTTCGCGACAAAAATGATAACTGTATTATTATTTGTGCCATTGAAAACATTGATCCTATGGGTATTCATACCGGTGATTCAATTACGGTTGCACCAGCGCAAACATTAACGGATAAAGAATATCAAATCATGCGTAACGCTTCGTTAGCGGTATTACGTGAAATTGGTGTTGAAACAGGTGGTTCAAACGTACAGTTTGGTATTTGTCCTGAAACTGGCCGTATGGTTATTATCGAGATGAACCCACGTGTATCTCGTTCATCAGCATTAGCGTCAAAAGCAACAGGTTTCCCTATTGCTAAAATTGCCGCTAAGTTAGCGGTAGGTTATACGCTAGATGAGTTAAGTAACGATATTACTGGCGGTAAAACACCAGCATCATTTGAGCCAACCATCGATTACGTTGTAACTAAGATACCACGTTTTAACTTTGAAAAGTTCGCGGGCTGTGAAGATAGATTAACGACGCAAATGAAATCTGTTGGTGAAGTAATGGCTATTGGCCGTAACCAGCAAGAGTCTTTACAAAAAGCATTACGTGGCTTAGAAGTTGGCGTAAATGGCTTTGATTCAATTGTTGATGTAACTCAGCCAGGCGCTAAAACCAAAATAATGCACGAGCTTCAAGAAGCTGGTTCAGACCGTATTTGGTATGTAGCTGATGCGTTCCGTTTAGGTTTAACCGTTGAAGACGTTTATAGAACAACAATGATTGATCGTTGGTTCTTAGTACAAATTGAAGACATTGTTTTAGAAGAAGCAAAAGTTAGCGAAGGTGGTTTAAAAATATTAAACCCTGAGTATCTACGTAAACTTAAGCGTAAAGGTTTTGCTGATTCTCGTTTAGCTGATCTTATTGGTGTTTCTGAAGCTGAAGTACGTAAAAAACGTCATAACGCAGATATTTTCCCAGTTTATAAACGTGTTGATACTTGTGCTGCAGAGTTTAGCTCTGATACGGCTTATATGTATTCAACATACGATGAAGAATGTGAATCAAACCCTACCGACAAAGAATCAATTATGATTTTAGGTGGTGGCCCTAACCGTATTGGACAAGGTATTGAATTTGATTACTGTTGTGTTCATGCTGCATTAGCACTTCGTGAAGACGGTTATGAAACAATCATGGTTAACTGTAACCCTGAAACTGTTTCTACCGATTACGATACCTCAGACCGTTTATATTTTGAATCTATTACGTTTGAAGATGTACTTGAAATCGTACGTATTGAAAAACCTAAAGGCGTTATCGTGCAATACGGTGGCCAAACACCACTTAAATTAGCACGTGCTTTAGAAGCTGCTGGCGTCCCAATCATTGGTACCTCTCCAGACGCTATTGATAGAGCTGAAGACAGAGAACGTTTCCAACAAGCCGTTGACCGTTTAGGTTTATTACAACCAGAAAATGCCACGGTAACTTCATTAGAAGAAGCCATGGCTAAAGCTGAAGGTATTGGCTTCCCATTAGTTGTACGTCCATCTTATGTACTTGGTGGCCGCGCAATGGAAATCGTTTATGACTTAGACGACTTACGTCGTTACATGACTGAAGCAGTAAGTGTTTCTAACGATTCACCAGTATTGCTTGATCACTTCCTTGATAATGCCATTGAAGTTGATATTGATCTTGTCTGTGATGGAACCGACGTAGTTATTGGCGGCATTATGCAGCACATTGAACAAGCCGGTGTTCACTCAGGTGATAGTGCATGTTCATTACCAGCCTATAGCTTAAGCCAAGAAATTCAAGATGTAATGCGTAAGCAAGTAACAGATTTAGCGTTTGAGCTAGGTGTTATTGGTTTAATGAATACGCAAATGGCTGTTAAAGACAATGAAGTTTATATAATTGAAGTTAACCCACGTGCAGCACGTACTATTCCGTTTGTTTCAAAAGCAACGTCTGTACCACTTGCTAAAGTAGGCGCACGAGTAATGGCGGGTACATCATTGAAAGAGCAGGGCATTACTAATGAAGTCATTCCTAAGTATTTTTCTGTGAAAGAAGTAGTTATTCCGTTTAATAAATTCCACGGCAGTGATCCTTTAGTTGGCCCAGAAATGCGTTCAACGGGTGAAGTCATGGGCGTTGGTGATACCTTTGAAGAAGCGTATGCTAAAGCGTGTTTAGGTGCTGGTGTATCGGTACCTAAGTCAGGTCGTGCTTTAATTTCTGTTCGTGACAGTGATAAAAAGCGTGTGGTTGAATTAGCTAAACAGTTAGTTGCTTTAGGGTACGAAGTTGATGCTACCCATGGCACCGCAGTAATGTTAGGTGAAGCTAATATTCCATGTCGTTTAGTGAATAAAGTGCACGAAGGTCGTCCACATATTCTTGATAGAATTAAAAATGGCGAATACAACTACATTATTAATACGACAGAAGGCCGTAAAGCCATTGAAGATTCTAAAGTATTACGTGGTGGTGCATTACGTTATAAAGTTGCTTATACTACGACATTAAATGCTGCATTTGCTACTTGTATGGCGCATGCTGCAGATGAAATGAGTACTGTGCGTACCGTGCAAGAATTGCACAGCACATTGTAAACTAGGTGAATAAGGCTTTACTCTGGAGTGAATTGAGCCTTATCTAAAATATTTTAAAAGGTGGTTATCCCTATATCAAAGTAGGTTGACCGCCTTTCTTGTTAGAATAAGAAGATAATTATGATTAAATATCCAATGACCCTTCGTGGCTCTGATCTATTACATGAAGAGCTTAAAGTGTTAAAAACAGAAAAGCGTCCGCGTATTGTAAAAGATATTGCTACTGCACGTGAGCATGGCGATTTGAAAGAAAATGCTGAATACCATGCTGCAAAAGAAGAGCAAGGTTTTTGTGAAGGCCGCATTCAAGACATTGAAGGCCGTTTATGTAACGCGCAAGTGATTGACGTAACAGCAATACCTAACCACGGTAAAGTTATTTTCGGTACTACGGTTACTTTATTGAACCTTGATACCGAAGTTGAAGTGACTTATCAAATTGTTGGCGATGATGAAGCGGACTTTAAAACAGGTCGTATTTCAGTTAACTCTCCTATTGCTCGTGGATTAATTGGTAAAGAAGTTGATAGCGAAATTGAAATAACTATTCCTGGTGGCGTAGTTGAGTATGAAATTGTTGCTGTTGAGCATATCTAGCTCGCTTTGTTAAATAGTGATTAGAACACTTCATACTACTATCGCTGTTTAGATAAAAGGCTGAAAACGTAATGTTTTTGGCCTTTTTTGTGGGCGTCTACTTAACCAAATAAGATGGTAGTTATTCTTAATTTTCATCTTTGATAAAGATCGACTTGCAAACTAATAAGATCAACAGTAATATTGTGACATCAAAATGATATCACTTTAATTCATCAAAGGAATTAGTATGAACGAGAATATAGGTTTTTCAATTAGTGGTTATGGTGTTTTTATTGCCCTGTTAGCGGCAGTAGTATTTATTGTTAGCCAAGCAGCAATTGGTAATATAGAAATACTCACCGTACTTGTTTTTATACTTACCCTTGCAGCAGTTCCTGGTTTTTTTATGGTGCAACCTAACCAAGCAAAGGTCATGACTTTTTTTGGTAGTTATGTCGGATCGGTAAAGGCATGTGGTTTACGTTGGACTATTCCGCTATTTATGCGTAAAAATATTTCATTACGTATTCGAAACTTTGAATCTAATCAAATGAAGGTAAATGATAATCACGGTAACCCTATTGAGATTGCTACGGTTGTTGTATGGTCGGTAGATGATACGGCAGAAGCCTCTTTTGAAGTGGATGATTATATCAGCTTTGTAAATATTCAAAGTGAATCAGCTTTACGTAATATGGCGATTAGCTATCCTTATGATCAACACTGTAGTGATGAAGTCGCTTTAAGAAGCCATCCTAAAGAAGTTTCTGAAGCTTTAATCATTGAAATACAAGCACGCTTAGAAAAAGCGGGAGTAAAAGTACACGAAGCACGCATAAGCCATTTAGCCTATGCGCCTGAAATTGCTCATGCTATGTTACAAAGACAACAAGCTTCTGCCATTATTGCCGCACGTAGACTTATCGTTGATGGTGCTGTTGGTATGGTAGAGATGGCGTTAGCGCAATTATCAGAAAAGGGTATTGTGGAGCTTGATGAAGAACGTAAAGCAGCTATGGTCAGTAATTTATTGGTAGTGCTGTGTAGTGATAAAAGTACTCAGCCAGTAGTAAATACCGGCAGCTTGTATTAATTTTTTAAGTAATAATGGTTTAAGTAATAATTTTTAAGTCGTAATAGGACATAGTATGGCAGCTAAGAAAAGCTTCCCACTTAGAATTAACCCTGAGGTTTTAGCAGCAATGCAGCGTTGGTCTGATGACGAACTACGCAGTGTTAATGCTCAAATTGAATATGTATTAAGAAAAGCATTGGTTGATTCAGGCCGAGTAAAGCTGATTCAAAAAGTGGTAACTATCGTAGAACAGGGTGACGGTATTAAGAAGTAACCTCTATTTATCAGGCATAAAAAATGACAGCCATGGCTGTCATTTTTTATCTATTTATCAGGCAAAGCAAAAGTCAAAGTAAACTTATACTTTAGGGATTCTAATCTTCTTTTCTGCACTTTCACGATAGATAACTAAAGTCTTACCAATCACTTGTACTTGAGTCGATTTGGTTTCACGACAAATAGCTTCAACGATTAACGCCTTAGTTTCTTTATCATCAGTTGGGATTTTAATTTTGATTAACTCATGGTGGTTAAGTGCGTAATCAATCTCAGCTACAACTGCTTCTGTTAAACCATTATTTCCAAGTAAAACCACTGGTTTTAAAGAATGTGCAGTACCTTTAAGGTGCTGAATTTGTTTTTTGTTTAAGCTCATTACTATATTTCGTTATCTGTTGCCTTGAATTGTGGCTATTTTACCCTTATCTAGTGACTAATACCAAGTCTATTAAGTTTTTTCCTACTCAGCGAGAATGAAAAAGGCTTAGAGGCAAGGTATTGATTGATGAGAATGGTTATTCAGGAGAATATGCTCCTGTACTCTTTGATAAGCCACATACATATAGCGTCCTTGTAAAAATCAAGACAATAGCATATAAGCCTTTTAAGCTTGCCCATCGGGAGCTTATCAAGTCAGTTACAATCCCACAAAATTTTTTTGGTTTAGAATAACTAGGGTCTGTTGAACTTTCGATATTTTTTTGTAGCTATTTGTTAGGTATTTATACAAGGCATAGACATTGTCATGTGCTTACTGCATATAAAAAGACCATAACGCCATAAAAATCTCTAACAAGCGCTTTTATCTCGAACAAAATTTAACTGGGAAAGATCAATAGACCCTGACCAACACAAAATTTTTTTATTCTAACTTCCCTGACATAGCGCTAAGTTAGGAATAAACTTATTAGAATTGGTATGATACTAATAATTAAATACGAAAATATTCCTAAGTTATTGTGAGTAAGCAAAAACATGACAAATAAAAAACACAAAGCGAGTAGTCAAAAGTGGTTAGATGAACACTTTGATGATGAATACGTAAAAAAAGCGCAACGTTTAGGTTTACGATCACGCGCAGTTTTTAAACTTGAAGAAATCAATATTAAAGATAAATTGATTAAACCCGGTATGAAAGTTGTTGATTTAGGTGCAGCCCCTGGAGGTTGGTCTGAGTATGCTGTTAAAGTTGTTGGTGATAAAGGACAAGTTATCGCCTGTGATATTTTACCTATGGATGCCATTGTCGGTGTTGACTTTCTTGAAGGTGATTTTCGTGAAGAGGAAGTACTCGATACGTTATTAAAACGTATTTCAGGTAAAAATATTGATGTTGTTATGTCTGACATGGCAGCGAATATGACAGGTAATGAAAGTGCTGACTCAGCGCGTAGCATGTATTTAGTCGAGTTAGCGTTAGATATGTGTAGCCAGGTATTAAAGCCTAATGGCGCATTTGTAGCAAAAGTGTTCCAAGGTGCTGGTTTTGAAGAGTATATGAAAGCTACCCGTGAAGTATTTAAAACGGTCAAAACCCGCAAGCCTGATTCATCAAGAGCACGCTCTCGAGAAGTTTATCTGGTAGGCACCGGCTATAAAGGCTAAGCCGATTTCTGCAGGTAAGTTGTAACTAGTTGTTACTCACAACTAAAGTTAAATAGCGACTGGCCTTGAATTGTAGTAAATTAGGCACAATAGACTAGAATAGATTCATTCTTATAAACATATTAAATATCAAAAGAGGTCACTAAGTTGAGCGATATGGCAAAAAATCTTATTTTATGGTTAGTAATTGCAGTTGTTTTGATGAGTGTATTTCAGAGCTTTTCTCCTGATACATCGAAAGACCAAGCAATGGACTATACCCGCTTCATTCAGGATGTACGTCAAGGACAAATTCGCGATGCGAATGTCGATAGAAATGGCGTGATCACAGGTGAAAAGCGTAGTGGTGAAGAATACAAAACCGTTATACCTGGAGGCTATGATCGTGATTTAATTAACGATCTTGTCAAGCAAGGCGTAAAAGCCCAAGGTAAGCTACCTGAAGAAACAAGTTTCTTAACAACTATTTTCGTTTCATGGTTCCCTATGATTCTGCTTATTGGTGTATGGATTTTCTTCATGCGTCAAATGCAAGGTGGTGGTGGTAAAGGTGCTATGTCTTTTGGTAAATCTAAAGCTCGCTTATTGGGAGACGAGCAAATTAAAACAACGTTTGACGATGTAGCTGGTTGTGACGAAGCGAAAGAGGAAGTAGCTGAACTTGTTGACTATCTCAGAGAACCCACAAAATTCCAAAAGTTTGGTGGACGTATTCCTTCAGGTGTTTTACTTATTGGTCAACCAGGTACAGGTAAAACCTTATTAGCAAAAGCGATTGCTGGTGAAGCGAAAGTACCTTTTTTTACTATTTCAGGCTCTGACTTTGTTGAAATGTTTGTTGGTGTTGGTGCATCACGTGTACGTGACATGTTCGAACAAGCCAAAAAATCTGCACCTTGTATTATCTTTATCGATGAAATTGATGCGGTAGGTCGAAAACGTGGCGCTGGTATGGGTGGTGGTAACGATGAACGTGAACAAACACTAAACCAAATGCTTGTTGAAATGGATGGTTTTGAAGGTAATGAAGGCGTAATCGTTATTGCCGCAACTAACCGTCCAGACGTACTTGATGATGCCTTACTTCGTCCTGGTCGTTTTGATCGCCAAGTCACCGTAGGTTTACCTGATATTAAAGGCCGTGAACAAATTCTTAAAGTACACATGCGTAAAGTACCATTAGGTGATGATGTGGTTTCTTCGTTAATCGCCCGTGGAACACCAGGTTTCTCAGGTGCTGATTTAGCTAACCTAGTTAACGAAGCTGCTTTATTCGCTGCTCGTGGTAACGCAAAAACGGTATCAATGTCTGATTTTGATAAAGCTAAAGACAAAATCATGATGGGTTCAGAACGTAAATCTATGGTAATGGATGAAACTGAAAAAGCAAATACCGCTTATCATGAAGCAGGACATGCTATTGTTATGTGTCTAGTTCCAGATCATGACCCGGTATACAAAGTAAGTATTATTCCCCGTGGTCGTTCGCTAGGTATTACTATGTATTTACCTGAACAAGATAAATATAGCTCTACCAAAGAGCATTTAGAAAGTCGTATATCAGCACTTTATGGTGGTCGTATTGCTGAAGAACTTATATTCGGTCGTGATAAAGTAACCACTGGAGCATCAAACGATATTGAACGAGCGACTGAGTTAGCCCGCAAAATGGTTACTCAATGGGGCTTATCAGAAAAAATGGGACCTATGTTATACGCTGAAGATGAAAACCAAATGTATGTAGGCGGTCCTTCAAAATCGAATATGTCTGATGAGACAGCACGTGCTATTGATGATGAAATCAAAGGTTTTGTTAATCGTAACTACGAACGAGCAGAAACTTTATTGAAAGATAATATTGATATTTTACACGCGATGAAAGATGCATTAATGGAGTATGAAACCATTGATGCTAAACAAGTTGAAGATTTAATGGCGCGTAAACCAGTTCGTCAACCTGCAGATTATGATAAAGATAGCTCAAACACTAACTCAGATAACAACAAAGGTGATAAAGCTGCAGATGTTGAAGTTGATAGTATAGATGTTGATACTGAAAAGTCTCCTGAAGTAAAACCTGATACGACTAAGCCAAGCGGCGATACTCCTTCAAGTTAATTTGCTTCTAATGAGCTTTTAATAAATAAAAAAGCCTCGATATTTACTTTAAATATCGAGGCTTTTTGTTATGTATAACTCTTGTATTTACATATTGATAAGAAGACTAAAGATTAAGCAATGACTCATAATAAATTATTATCAAGCAGCCAAAGCATTACAAATTCGCCACAAGTTATGGGTATCTTAAATGTAACTCCTGACTCGTTCTCTGATGGCGGAAAGTTTGTCACGTTCGATAAAGCATTAGCACAAGTTGAAAAAATGATACACGACGGTGCTGATATTATCGATATTGGTGGCGAGTCAACTCGGCCAGGCGCTATTGATGTCAGTGAGGAGGATGAGTTAGTACGTGTTATACCATTGCTTAAAGCGATTAAATCAAATTTTGATATCAAAGTATCTATTGATACCAGCAAGGCGGAGGTCATGTCACAAGCCATTGCTTATAGCGCTGACATTATTAATGATGTAAGAGCATTACAGAACGAAGGCTGTTTAGCGGTATTAGCCCAAAGTGATGTACCTGTATGTTTAATGCATATGCAAGGCTTACCGCGTTCAATGCAAGTAAACCCAAAATATAATGATGTTATTGGCGATATAAAGCAGTTTTTCATCGAACGAATTAAAATATGTGAAAACGCAGGTATCAAACGAAATCGTATAATCCTTGACCCAGGTTTTGGCTTTGGTAAAACGCTAGAGCAAAATTATCAGCTATTGGCACAATTGAATCAGTTTAATGATTTAGGTTTACCTTTGTTATCGGGAACATCGAGGAAATCAATGATAGGTAATTTATTAGCACGCAATGTTGACGAACGTCTTGCAGGTAGCTTGACTACCGCTATAATAGCCGCACAGCAAAACGCGACCATAATTCGTGTACATGACATTAAAGAAACAGTCGATGCCTTAAAGGTATTATCCATGACAGCTAAATATCAGTAATTAATACCGTAAAAATGAATATAACTAATATTAGTGACACTAACAAAAATAGCAGCGTATAAATGCTGTACAGAATAAAATAGATAAGGTAAATATATGTCTGACCGTAAATATTTTGGTACCGATGGTATCCGTGGATTAGTTGGGCAATATCCAATAACGCCAGAATTCGTGATGAAGCTAGGTTATGCTGCAGGTAGAGTCCTTGCAGGACAAGGTACTAAAAAGGTACTTATCGGTAAAGATACCCGTATCTCAGGTTATATGCTTGAATCAGCACTTGAAGCAGGATTTTCAGCAGCAGGTATCGATGTAGGGCTTCTTGGGCCGATGCCAACGCCAGGTATTGCTTATTTAACTAAAACATTTAGAGCCGAAGCCGGTATTGTTATTAGTGCATCGCATAATCCTTTTTACGACAACGGTATCAAATTTTTCTCAAGTACAGGTCAGAAACTACCTGATGATGTTGAATTAGCCATTGAAGCTGAATTAGATAATCCGATGGGTTGTGTTGAATCAGCAAAACTAGGCAAAGCAACACGTATCAACGATGCAGCAGGGCGTTATATAGAGTTTTGTAAAAGTAACTTCCCGAGCCGTATTTCATTAAAAGATTTAACTATAGTGGTTGATTGTGCGCACGGTGCAACGTATCACATAGCGCCAAATGTATTTCGCGAATTAGGCGCTACGGTTATCGAAATTGGTACTTCACCAAATGGAACCAATATTAATGATGGTTGTGGCGCAACATCCATGGACGCAATCAGCAAAGCGGTTGTTGAACATAACGCCGATTTAGGTATTGCCCTTGATGGTGATGGCGACCGTATTATGATGGTTGATCATACCGGTTATGTTATTGATGGTGACGAAATTATCTATATCATCGCGTGTAACGATCTGAAATCTGGTCGCAAAGAAGGTGGTGTTGTAGGTACCTTAATGAGTAACATGGGCTTAGAGTTAGCCTTAAAAGAACTAGATATTGAATTTGTCCGCAGTAACGTTGGTGATCGCCATGTCATGGAATTATTAAAAGTAAAAGGTTGGCAACTTGGAGCAGAAAACTCTGGTCATGTTATAAACCTAAATCACAGTTCTACTGGTGATGGTATTATAGCTGCACTGAACGTGTTAACAGCGGTAACTAAACAGAAAAAATCATTACATGACTTACGCCAAGGTATTACCATGTTGCCGCAACTTCTCGTTAATATTCGCTTTTCAGGTAAAAACAACCCTTTACATGATACTGATGTACTAGCCGCCGTTGATGAAGTTAATGATACACTAACTGGCCGTGGACGAGTATTATTACGCAAATCAGGTACCGAGCCACTTATACGTGTAATGGTTGAAGGTCCAGATATGGTTGAAGTGACTTTATTAGCGAATAAAATTGCTGACTTTGTGAAACTTGTTAAATAATTTTCAAGACTAATCACTACTATCAATGGCTAAATGCCGCGATAAGTATAAAAAAACTGCAACCAGTAAAAGATATGTGTTAAAGACTTGTATCTTTTGCGTAGGTTAGTTACTATCTCGCGGCTTCATTTTAGCAATGACCTCTTTAAAATATTAACTGATGTCATAAGATAATAACCTAGGCTAAGAGGTATAAATGACTAGACAAGCAATTGTAGCCGCAAATTGGAAGATGAACGGTGACTCAGCCCTAGTTGATAATATAGTTTCAGGTTTGGCAAATGTTAAGCTATCATCTCACGTTGATGTCGTTATTTGTCCTAGCTTTGCTTATTTATCTGAGCTTAATCAGAAAATAAAAGCAGCTAAGTTAAATGAAGCTATTCATGTCGGCTCACAAAATCTGAGTGAACATGAAAGTGGTGCATTTACGGGTGAAATATCCACAGCTATGTTGCAAGACCTAGCGATTAACTATGTAATAGTGGGTCACTCTGAACGTAGAAGTATCTACAAAGAAACCTCTTTGCAAGTTGCTAAAAAAGTGAATGCAGCTTTAGATGCTGGCTTAACACCAATTTTATGTATTGGCGAAAGCGAAGTAGAACGAGTAACTGGAGAAACAGAAGCTGTGCTATCGGCACAGATTCAGCCAGTTATCGATGAAGTTGGTATAGACAAATTTATTGATGTTGTTATTGCTTATGAACCCGTTTGGGCCATAGGAACAGGTAAAACAGCATCAAGTGCGATGGCACAAGAAACACATAAGTTTATTCGACAATTTTTAGCTCAGCAAAGCGAGTTAGTTTCGGATAAAGTTCCATTACTCTACGGTGGTAGCGTTAACGCAGCTAACTGTGAAGAATTATTCGCACAAACTGATATAGACGGTGGTCTTATTGGCGGTGCTAGTTTAAAAGCTGAACAATTTAAAATTATTTGTTCCGCAGCGAAAGGAAAATAAAATGTTGTATCAAGTATTAATTATCGTTTACGTACTTATTGCTTTAGCCCTAATTGGCTTAGTGTTAATTCAGCAAGGTAAAGGTGCAGACATGGGTGCCTCTTTCGGTGCTGGATCTTCTGCTACTGTTTTTGGCTCAGGCGGTTCTGGTAACTTCCTAACGTCAGCAACAACATATTTAGCGGTAGGATTCTTCGCTATTAGTTTAATCCTAGGTAATTTAACTGCTAACAAGACTAAGTCTGTTGATGAGTGGAATAATTTAGCGGTTCCTGCGGAACAAGCTGTTGATGCTATTCCTAGTGAAAGCCTTGAAGCAACTACATTACCAGCTGTTCAAAACAGCGATGTACCTGCATCAGATGAACCGGCTAAGAAAGAAGATAGTAGCAACGTTCCAGATTAAATTAGCTAAGTCTCAACTTAGTTAAAAGATAAAAATTTTAAAATACCAAATTGAGTATTGCGCGGATGTGGCGGAATTGGTAGACGCGCCAGCTTGAGGGGCTGGTGACTTAGGTCGTGGGGGTTCAAGTCCCCCCATCCGCACCACTCAATTTGATAAAGAATATTAAAAGGCCGATACGTAATGTATCGGCCTTTTTCGTTTACTTGCTATTTGGTTGCTAATTATTCCTGGCGGATTAGAAAACTCTAGAGTTATTTTACTGATATTACTCTTGTTTTTTTTGAACTTCGATAAAATCTATATCTCAAGTCTGATATGTCGCTCAAATAGTAGGCCTTAAAATATTCACTAAACCATGCTTTTAGCTATACCATTGATGAATATATTTATCTCACATAAAAAAATCATAAACGTAAACCACCTAATCGTTGAAGCAGGAGACGGCCCCTTAGACGTAATTGTATTTTAAAAATACTATCTCATTTTATGACGGTGTTTGTAGCATCATTTACTAATAACCGTGAAGGTTATGATGGTCCATCGAAATAAAAGAGCAATAAAGGTATAGTATGGAATCTAAAGATTGACTCTATACTTTAATTTTAGGATAGATAGCGTTTATTTGTTTTATATTCTACCTGCTCACTCTTACTATCGATTTGCTCCAGTAGTTGCTCTAGTACGCAGCGTCGCATTACCAGTCCAACCACTTTACCTTGCTCAACCACAGGCAGTACTCGACGATTGTTTTGTAGGAATTTTTCTGCGACATCAACTAGGTTAGTATTGGTACTGATAGATTCGACTTCGATTGTCATCTTGTCGCGAACTAACTCGCCGATGGTCGAGAAGTAGCCTCCCATCAGTGCACCGCGCATACAGTCAGCTTCAGATAGAAAGCCGATTAGATTGTTATCAGCATCAACCACAGGCGCACCAGACAGATTGGCGGTTAGTAGCTGGCGTAGAGCAACGATCACTCCGCTATCTGGGCGAAATGATAATGGTGAACGGTCCATGATGGTTTCAGCGGTGATTGTCTGCATGTTTTGCTCCTGAAGCGTTAGGTCGCTCGTTTGGGGTATTATTGATTGTTATTTGTTGTCAAATAATAAAAGCAACAGCTGTGCCATCTATTACGATTTAAAATTAATTGTTTTATTACAAATAGTTAATATTTTACATGATAAATAATAACTACTGTTTAGTAATGTAAAGGAGTTATCTGCTTGCAGAGGGGGCTTCTTTGCACCAAAATAGTGTGGTACATCTAGGTATGCATGTGTACCGCATAGGTAATCCGCATCAACCCATTAATAGCTGCTGAATCGCGTGGGATAAAATCATTCCTATTATAAATATGCGTTAGGATATGTTTGAGAGATGAAAAAGTGTCTGTGAGCGATATACTTGAAAGTTTGCGCTTCAACACTGGTTGGCGTATATAATGGAGTGTTAAGTGCTTGCTTATGAGCGTCAAAGTATACGTTAACTGCCCTAAATGACAAGCATTAGCCATTAAACTGGCTAATGCTTGTCATTTAGCCCTAGTAGACCGTAACTTAAGCGGATTAATTGAAGTACAACAACAGGTTGTAGAACTAGGTGTTCTTTGTATTATTCAATACTTAGATGTTGCGGATAATCAGGCTTTTAAGGTGTTCTCCAAAGTGGTTGCAACTGAATTTTTAACCGTTGACCTGTTATTCAATAATGCTGGTGTAAGTTTGATTGATTCAGTTGAGAACCAATCGTTAGACGATTTTCATTGGTTAATGAATATAAATTTTGGGGGGATTGTTCATGGTACTAATACTTTTTACCGCTCCTTAAAAAATTATCAGCAGCTAATATTATTAATGTTTCAAGCTTATTTGGCTTATTATCGTTACCCTTGCAAAGTTCTTATACCCATCACACTTCTAGATGCAGATTTTAACACCTAAAAATTGTCATCAATTCGGGTAGCTAAAATATCACCTATTGTGGGGAATGTTTCGCTAAAGAACTCATCAATTTTATCTCTAAACTCTTTCGCTGTTGCAACGTATTTATTGTTTCTGACATGTTCATTCATCACTTTCCATAACCGCTCTATTGGATCCAAATTAGGACTATATGGCACAAGATAATGAAGGGCTATATTAAGTGCTTGAGCTTTACTTTTGACATCGTGTGAACGATGATATCCCGCACCATCTAAAATCACATGAATACGTTTATCGCTCTGACTATTAGCACGTAATTCCATAAAAAAGTGCTGAATAGTTTCACCGTTCACTTTATCGTAACGTTTCACTTGAGCGGCTGCTAAGTCATTTAAATTAATCGCACCAACAAGGTTTAACCTTGTTCTACTAACGGTAGTTTCTATTGCTTTATCATGCCCTGTTTTTATCCCGCCACAACTTACTTTTGTTGCTTGTGTTGGGTGCATGGCATCAATAAAGAATATAGGCTCATCAACAGCTTGTGTTTTTAACTTGGTATATTTCTCAATAAAATCAGCTTGTTTTTCTTCATCAAATTTATGAGATACAACTTTAGGGTACTTGTAGCTAAAATTGTGATGATG
>CAJWZC010000082.1 GCA_913049915.1 uncultured Colwellia sp. | reverse complement strand
TTTAGCCAACTAAATTTTGCCCCTTAACGAGGGCGTTATCGATACAAAAACTAATTCGAAACAATTTTAGACCACCATCAACTAATGTCAGGGAAGTGGCAAAAGTGAACATTATCTCAGAGATGATTTTTCATCGATATTATTAAAGCAATTACGACTTCTTTTTAGTCTCTTCTCATTTATCCTTATAATTAATTGATGTTTCGTACTTCGTACTAATTTATATGCAGGCACGATAGTATGATCCACTTCACCTATATTTATCACTTGAAAAATCCACATGTAAATCATGATTTTAAGCGTCTTGAAAGTGCGCTAAGCTGGATGAGAGTTTTGAAATTGTTTGTGTTGATCGAAGTTGCCTGTACACCCATTAGTTGACTTCAACATGTCGACAGCTAACTTGATAATGATTGGTATAGCAGACGTTCCAAAAATCATTATTGAGACTAATTTCAAGTTCAAAAAAGTAAAATACCGTTATAGGTCGAAAACAATATCTATGACGGCTACAAGCTTAATATAGTCAGTGGAGTTTTACTCAGAACGCTAACTTTTACTATCTAGGTCTCATTGAAGTGGCATAGTTATGTCAGTTATATCGCTCTTGTTACTGCCAAGACGAGGAAAAAATGTTTAAGACTAATTACAATAATCCCAGTAAGAGTAATCCTTTGTGTACTAGTACTTTGAGTAAAAATACAGAAAATAAGCTGAGTAAAAAGCCTTATCAAGTCATTTTATTAAGCTTAATTGTTATCGCATGTTTATTACTGATAAAACCAAGTTACCTGTACGTTAAGTCTATACTTGCCCAAGTTTTACTAAATAATGCTTGGCAAACTACTCAGCAGGCATATTAACAATCTCAACAGAAAGATCAACTAACTAGTCAACAAGAAAAGCAGCAACAATATCAGGAAAAAGACTAAAAACATCTGCCTTGTCAATGGGCAGATAGTTACCCGGTAGCAAAATTAACGTATAAAAATAATGATGTTTCTTGGATTATTATGGCAGGAATGACAGGACGATCCATGGTGTTTGCACCCACTTGGCTTGAAGGTTCGACAAAACCTAACCAATACGGAAATACGGTAATATCCGCACATAACGACAGTCATTTTAATGTGCTAGAAAATAGTGACATTGGTGATGAACTTTTATTAGAAGACCAGCAAGATAAAATGTTAAGTTATCGGATTATTACTATAGATGTTGTGCCGCAATACGATATGCCGTCTTATCTATTCCAAGATGAAACAATGATTACTTTGATCACCTGTTATCCCTTTGAAGTGACGAATATAGCGAAAACACAGCGGTTAGTGATTCAAGCGGTTAATGTAGAATCGCTAAAATGAATTACTAAAGCATAATACAACGCTAGCTGATGTTATTATTCTTTTAAAAGACGGTTTTACCGTTACTTAGCATTACAGATCATCTCAATGGCGATGTCAGTTAAATCAGTAACTTCGCCAATACCAATAGTATTTTCTAATTGGATTTCAAGGTCATGTGCTATATCTTTATTTAAATGTTTTAAATAACTTATTTCGTCACGGTAATACATATTCCGAGGTTTATTACTTTTTTTCAATTCAACTTTTAAAATAGCTGGTTGACCAAGATTAGATAGTTTTTTTGTATATTCTTTTAATTGAGATGATTTTTTTAATACAGATAAATCACGATACCAGAATGAGTAGTCTTGATTTTCATTCTTATCTTTTGGTAAAACAAGTATGTAAAAAGCACGAGCAGATAATTTCTGGTAAGCGATAGCAGCAATAATTGACAAGCATGAAGCTCTAAATTTTTGATTACTCAATAAGTTGAGAATAATTTCTTCACTATTATTATTTTTATAAACCAAATGCTTAAGTGCAGAGTTGCCACTAAAACTGGCAGCATTAATATATTGCTGATGTTTAGTTGCTTTTAAGTAAAAAGGAATTGAGAAGTGATTATGGGCATATATATTTCTCATCGCTTTTTGCAGGCCATAAATACGACTTCCTCGTATACCACATGCTTTAATGTTATCAATATGCTGATAAAGGTATTTTCGTATAGCTCTACAACCTAGATGTTTACTTTCAATTGAATTAATTAATAAGCGTACTGCACCATAACTATCATAGCCAAGTACCACATATTTTTGTTTTTTAAGTATTCGTGCTTGTTCGGTAAAGGGCACCGTTAATTCAATTTCAATTTCTTCACCAGCTTTGAATTTAGTTTCTTTTGAAAGACAGACTAATAGACCTTGATTAGAAATGTTTTTAGTTTTACCCAGGATATTCGTAACGACATTATTACATCGTGTTATGGCCATTTCAAACGATAGGACAAAACGGTCTTCACCTCTTGATTCATCATTTTCAGCGGTTACTATTTCAGTTTCATAAAGGTTATCGATAGCACTAAGTTGGTAGCGCTCAGGTAATATACTCTGTAATTCAGTTATATCACCACGTATAGGTTGATAGATCGTTTCGTACAAGCTGGTTATATCTGAAACAGTGATCATGTGATCACAATTACTCACCATATCTAAAGCCGCTTTAGGGGGGACCCTATTTAGTACTGCCATTTTAGGGTGAACATGAGATGGCAATGGTGATGGGACATAGGCATCTTCTTCTGAATTAACAAACGATGATGATATTTTGAGTACTCTAAAACATCCATTTTTAAAATAATGGTTAAAAACTTTTTTAACACTGGCAATATTAACAAACTCGTCATACCAAATAAGTGAGTATATAAACGTTTCTTTATAGCTAGATTTCATTATAAAGGCATACTTATCAACATCATTCCTTTCGTTTAAAGCATGTTGGATATCTTTATGGCTAAGTAATACAGGTAAATGGAAGTTCTGTTCATTATCGCTGAAGAAATTCCATAATTCGTCATTACCTGATGTTTTCATTGCTACTTTTGCATGCCAGGCATCATTGCTTTTATAGCAAAGTAGTGGGATGTCATGGGTTTTATTTAGGTATAACTGCTCATAACCTTTAGAGGTGATCGAGTCAAATAATGGCTCAATAAATTGTTCTGTAGGGCCTATGATAGCTAGGTTTTTTTTCCTTAAATAAAAACTGAATAAAACGCGCATTTGTTTGTCTGTTAATGGACTTGAATACTTTAAAAGGTATTCGAAAGGGCTACTTCCGGAGGATTTTTGACTATCAATTACTTCAAAGCCAAGCTCAAGATCTTCAGTAAAGTCAATTTCTTTATGGTGGTCATATAGCCATAAATACACTTTACTAGACTTTATATTTTCTATTTCATTTGACGTGCGAATAACAACTTTTCGGTTATTCATTTTTTCAATACTAGCCGTTATGCCAACTTCTTTTTTTCCTTGAACTGTCATGCCCATCATCGGATTGATAAATACTTTACAAGAAGAGTTTAGCTTTTTTAGTTCATTAATTATTCGGTTTTTATTCACTAAGGGTTTAGGTTGTGTTTTATCTATTTTAAACTCTGAAAATTTACTTTCACTACTTTCACTACTTTCACTACTTTCACTACTTTTATCACTATTTTTATTTTTACGTAAAGCTCTCTCTTGGGCATCTTCATAAACTTCATGAAATACCGCCATCGTATAAAGATTTTGGTATTCAAGTAGTTTTTTGTTGAATAAAGCTTTACCTACAGAATCAAGATAATGAGTGATTTTATTGTGCTGAACAATTTTACAATCGATAAAAAGTAAACGTAAATCAATGGGTTTAGTTACTTGTTGAGCAAGTTTTTTAATTTCATTTTTTACAGCAAGTTGGCTACCTGGACTTTCTTCAGGTAAAAGTTTTTGAACAAGATATTCTAACCTGTCATTGCTCGCATAAGGAACCAAGCTTAATATTTGTTTTTTAAATTTTTGTAGATGGGGACTTATAGTACTGCTCATTAATTATTGTACCTTATATTTTACTTCGAAATATTTAAAGGTATTAAATCCATAACGGGTTAAATTATTAGTTTACTGTTACTACATAGTACTAAATATAGACAAAAAAACGTACTTATATCGTATAGTGGGCTGTAGCGTATATCGATTCGTCTTTTTCGATATTTAACTGCGGGTAAAATAATCTGTTTAAACACAGATGCAGTCGTTAATATTTTGATAAAACACTGTTGCCA
This sequence comes from uncultured Colwellia sp., assembly GCA_913049915.1. GTDB lineage: Bacteria > Pseudomonadota > Gammaproteobacteria > Enterobacterales > Alteromonadaceae > Colwellia. Next base: position 13,294 of record CAJWZC010000082.1, on the reverse strand, counting down.
CCTAATTAGCTTAGCTAACACCTTTTAAAACGTATTTACCAAACAGCCGTCAGAGACTACTTGTCACTAAATAGACATATTAATGAAACTTAAGTGTCATATTTTTACAGTTTAAGTGTCACATTCACTCGGTAAACTTCGCCTCATACATTTAATGCTTTAATTGATTTACGGAATTACGTAGAGCCATTAAGACATTGTTCATAAAAATAATTAATTTTTAGCGATGAAGGTAAACCTATGAAGTTATCTAAACTAGCGCAAGCAAGTTTGTTGTTAAGTATCAGTACCACGAGCTTAGTTTTTTCATCTCTGTCGTTTGCAGAGCAACTCCCTGAAACTAATAGCGATAAATTAACGCATGTTGTTGATTCAGGAAAGAAAATCAATCAGTCTGCTGCTAAGTCACAACAAAAAGTAAACTATTTTACCGATCAAGTACAAACTAAGTTACAGCAATTTCATGTGGTCACCAAAGAAGTTGATGGCCTCAGTGTTTATAACCAGCAAATGCAAGCACAGCTTAATAGCCAATTGGCGGAGTTAGCTCAATTAGCTCGTTCGATGGAAGAAGTCAGTGTTATTGAACGTCAAATATCGCCATTAATGGCGCGCATGATTAGTACGTTAGATAGCTTTGTTGACTTGGATGTACCTTTTTTGCCAAGCGAAAGAACTAAACGTGTTGAAGATTTGAAAATCATGATGAATCGTGCAGATATTGCTGTTTCTGAGAAGTTTCGTCGTGTGCTAGAAGCGTATCAAATTGAAGTTGATTACGGCCGTACTATTGAAGCGTATAGCGGTATTTTACCTATTGACGGAAAACAAATGGATGTTGATTTTTTACGTATCGGTCGTGTCAGTTTGGTATATCAAACCCGTGACGGCAGCCGTTTAGGCGAATGGAATCAATCTTCAATCGGAAGTAGTCAGTGGCAATCTCTGTCACAAGATTATCGTTTAGGTATTAATAAAGCCTTACGTATCGCCCGTAAACAGCTAGCACCTGATTTGATTATGGTACCAGTGTCTTTCAATGAAACATCGACACAAGTAGAGTAATAATGATGACTATTTATCCTAATGCAATAAAAAATACAGTAACAAAAGCCATAAATAATAAAGTGGGCAAAGCACTAATTAATACAGTAGGTAAGTTAAGCCAATCAGGTAAAAAAGTATTAACTGTTTCTGTATTATCAATTACCTTGGCTTCATTGAGTAGCTTAAGTGCGCTGAGTTATGCACAAAAGGCAGTCAACCTGGATGAATTATTAAATCAACTAGAGCAAGGAAAGATAACGCAAACCAAGCAAAACCAAGCACGAGAAAGTGAATTTAAAGTAAAAGTTAATCAACAGCAAAATATGCTGAATGACATGAGCTACCAGCGTGATAATGCTTTAGTACTTAGTGTGCAGCTGGAACAAAATTTTGCCGATAATGAAATTAACTTAGCGAATAAGGCTGATGCTTTAGATAAACGCTTAGGTGAATTAAAAGAATTGTTCGGTGTGTTACAGCAAGTGTCAGGTGATACCCGTAGTAAGTTTCAAACGTCAGTTATTTCTGCGCAAATACCAGGGCGTGGTGAGTTTTTAGATGAATTTGCGCAAAGTATGGGCTCAAGCTCAAAGCTGGCATCTATTAGTGAAATTGAACGTTTATGGTTTGAATTACAACGGGAAATGACACAAAGCGGTAAAGTCACTACGTTTAACCGTGAAGTGGTATTAGCCAATGGCGATCGTAAAAATGCTGAAGTTACCCGTGTTGGTGGCTTTAACTTAATTTCAGATGGTAAGTATTTAGAATATATTGATGAAACAGGCACGGTTGCCGAGCTTATTAGACAACCTTCTAATCGATACTTATCGACTACCAGTGATTTAATTAATAGCCGTTCATCAGATCAGAGTACAACCGCTTTTGCATTAGACCCAACGGGTGGTTCAATTTTAAGTTTATTAGTACAAGCACCTGACTTAAAAGAACGAGTAGATCAAGGTGGCCCCGTCGGTTATATCATTTTAGCGATTGGTTTTGTTGGGCTACTTATTGCGCTTGAACGTTTAATTAGCTTAGTGTTTATTGGCTCAAAAGTTGAGCGTCAACTTAAATCATCAATAGCATCTAGTGATAATCCGCTGGGTCGTGTTATGCAGGTTAAAGATAACAATCCAAACCTAGATACTGAAACTTTAGAGCTTAAATTATCTGAGTCTATTTTAAGAGAAGTACCTAAGTTATCAAAACGTCTAACCTTAATTAAAATCATCTCAGTGGTAGCACCGTTAATCGGTTTACTTGGTACGGTAACCGGTATGATTAATACCTTTCAAGCGATTACTTTATTTGGTACTGGCGACCCTAAGCTTATGGCGGGCGGTATTTCTCAAGCACTTGTAACTACCGTTTTAGGCTTAGTTGTTGCTATCCCAATGGTATTTATCTTTGCCTACTTAAATGGTCGTAGTCGTAACATCGTTAATATTTTACAACAAGAAAGTACCGGTCTTATTGCTGAAAGAGCTGAGCGTGCAGAACTTGAACAGAACCGAGAACTTGCAGATCAAGGAGCATAAATAATGATTGCCTTAATGGAAATGTACGATGCCATTAATGAGTTTATGGATACCGGTGGTCAAGTATTAATCGTGATTGCCGCTGTTATCTTCATTATGTGGTTATTGATTTTTGAACGTTTTGTCTTTGTTTTTTATAGCTACCGCAGTGTAAAAAAACACATGATTAGTGTATGGCAAGGTCGTAAAGACCAAACATCTTGGCACAGCGAAAAAATACGCAACGCGTTAATTTCTCGTGGTACCACTAAATTAAATCGTAACTTAGCGCTTATCCAGTCATTGGTTGTCTTGTGTCCGTTATTAGGTTTACTCGGAACGGTAACCGGCATGATTGAAGTGTTTGATGTAATGGCAATATCAGGTAGTGGTAATGCAAGGTCTATGGCATCTGGTGTATCACGCGCAACTATCCCAACAATGGCAGGTATGGTCGGTTCGTTATCGGGTGTGTTTACTGCAACCTGGCTACGCAGAAATGCTAAAAAAGAATCTGAGTTGCTAGCCGATAGTTTGACGGTTAGTCATTAAGCGATAAATTAATAACAAATAACAAATAACTATTTAATTGAAATGAAATAGTTATTTGAAAATAGAATTGTAGGAGTTAGTTATGCGTCACTTAAACCAAATGTTACAAGATCAAGATGAAAAAGAAGAAATTGATATGACCCCCATGCTAGATGTAGTTTTCATCTTGTTGATTTTTTTCATCGTAACCGCCTCATTTGTTAAAGAAGCAGGCATTGATGTTAATCGCCCAGAAGCGGCTACTGCCGTTAAAAAAGAACGCGCTAATATTTTAGTGGCAATCAGTGATAAGGGTGATATTTGGATCAATAAACGTAAAGTAGATATCCGTAGTGTACAAGCAAATATTGAACGCTTAAAAGCAGAAAACCCCCAGGGTACTGTTGTTATTCAAGCGGATAAAAAATCTACTACTGAAACGTTAATTAAGGTGATGGATTCTGCGCGTGCCGCGGGTGTTTATGATGTATCTATTGCAGCACAAGAGGCCTAAGAATAGGTTAAGGACTTAACATGTTAACAGACATGCCAAAAGAAATGTCACAGCAAATGTCGCAAGATATACCGCAAGAGATAATTGTACGTAGTGGTACTCGTTATGCAATCGCTGGAGTATTAGCATTAAGTATGACCTTCCTTTTACTTTGGGGTATGCAGAAGTTAATTACTGGTGGTAATGAAGTAATGACAGATCCTGCCAAAGGTAGTGTGCTTGATTTTATCCGCTTAAAGCAAGATGAAACCATTATAAAAAAAGAGCGGAAACCACAAAAACCAGCAAAACCCAAAGAGCCACCACCGCCAATGAACGCACCACAAATGCAGCAATCTAATCCTAATGCTAATGCGGTAAAAAGTAGTTTTGCGGCGGATATTCAAACAGATATGGGATTGTCTGGCGGTTTGAGTTTAGACAGTGGTGATGGTGATTATTTACCAATTGTTAAGGTCGCAGCGATTTATCCACGTCGAGCCCAATCTCGTGGTATTGAAGGCTTTGTTATTATTGAGTTTGTTGTGACAAAAACAGGTGCAGTCAGTAATGCCGTAGTAGTAGAAGCAAAACCTGAAGGAGTATTTGACCGAGCAGCACTTGATGCGGTTGCCAAGTTCAAATACAAACCACGGGTCGTTGATGGTGTAGCGATGGAAGTTACTGGCGTACAAAACAAAATTAGTTTTGAAATTGATGGTTAACCCGTTTGACCTAATATTTTAAAACACTCACAAGGTAAAAATGGATTGTGGTCTCTGATCGTAAATCCATTTTTAAGCTTTTACAACTTACTTATTAATAGCTAATTAAGGATCCAGTTATGAAAAACAAAAACGCCTTATTACTGACAACCCTAATTACTTTACTGGTTATAATTACTAGCAGTAAAGTTTTTGCCTCTACCGAAAAAACGGCTACCAACACGGATAAAAAAAATGTCGCTACAGCGCAGGCTGATAAAAAAAGTTACCGTGCTAGTAAAAAAGTACCTGCAATGCGAAATCGTGTCTATTCACAGTTAGCCCGAGCTCAGCAGTTAGCTGATGAAGGTGATAAAATAGAAGGCTTTGAAGTATTAGGTGAAGTAGAAGAGCGCCTTAATAGCTTAAATAGTTATGAACGCGCTATGTTATTTAATTTTTATGGTTTTATGTATTACGGTAACGACGATTTAGCATTGGCTGTTGATAGTTTTAATAAAGTTATTGCTGAGAGTGCTATTCCTGATAGTTTGATCATTTCAACGCTTTATTCGTTAGCGCAATTAAGCATGCAGCAACAAGACTTTAAATCAGCGCTTGATTACTTAACCCAATGGCGAAATCTTAATGATAAGACGCTAACAGGCAACCAAGAAATGTTATTTGCACAAGTATATTTTCAAGATAAAGATTTTGAGAATAGCTTAACGCATATTGAAATAGCAGTGAGTTTAGTTGAAGCTGAAAATAAGCTTCCTAAAGAAAATTGGCTTACATTACAACGTGCTACTTATTATGAGCTGCAACAGCCTAAGCAAGTAACCAAGGTAATAGAAAAGCTAGTGCGTTTATATGATAAACCGCAATATTGGTTACAGCTTTCAAGTATGTATGGCGAAATAGGTGAAGAAGATAAACAAATGGCAGTAATGGAAGCGGCTTATCAAGCAGGTTATGTTACCAAAGCTACTGATATTATTACCTTGTCGCAACTTTATCTATTCCATGGCGCACCGTATAAAAGTGCCGCGGTGTTGGATGATGCTATCGATCAAGGCAGTATATTCGCCGATGAAGATAACCTAAGTATGTTAGCTCGTGCTTATTTGGCAGCTAAAGAAGATGATAAAGCGATTAAGGTGTTGATTCGCGTTAGCGACATGAATCCATCAGGGAAGCACGATGCTTTATTAGCACAAACTTATTTAAATAATGAGCAATGGCTAGCGGCGATAAACGCAGCAAAACTTACTTTAGCTCGTTATGCTGAGCATAAACAAAGTAATATGAAAAATCTTAAAAACACTGCTAATATGCATTTGATTATAGGTATGGCTAGCTTTAACGTGAAAAGCTTTGAACGCTCTTTGGCAGCATTTGCAAAAGCATCACAATTTGTCAGTACTAAAAAAACCGCTTTGCAATGGGGTAAGTATGTTGAGCGAGAACAAGCACAATATAAAGTGCAATTAGCCATGCTTAATTAGTTACTTGGCCTAGTGAATAAACATAATTGAAAGCGCCTTAGGGCGCTTTTTTGTGTTATTAAATAAAATCACTTTGGAGAGTATTGGTTGTAGTGAATAGCGATTGACAAAATATTAACTCAAATACTTTATGGAGCCAACATCAACATTATATGGTTAGGCGTTTAGCCAGTGAAGGCAGTTGGCCTGCTTTATCTTGGGCTATAGCATTACCAGAATACAGAATACCCACTGAGATTTTATTTGTTTTACATCAATTAATTGATGGTCTAACCGAAGTTTTTCGCGGCAGTGTTGCTAATAATTTAAATGACATCGCCAAAGACAACCGGTAAGTAGCCATTGAGTTTATAAAAGAATACTTAGGGAAAAGTGAACAATTTGATCGAACCCTTAAACATGCTGCTAAAACCTTATTAAAAAAAGCTTGTCCTGAAACATTGGCGCTCTTTGGTGACAACAGTACAGGCATTGAGCTCACAGAATTTAAGGTAATAACCAATAATGTTATTTGTGGCGAGGATGTATAATTTAATTTCACCTTAAAAAATACGACATCAATTAGTAAAAAAATACTTTGGAGTATGGTTATACTTTTTGAAAAAAATGATCAACTATTGACAAATGTTTTTAAAGTAAGTGAACGATTACTTACTGATATTCCACATAAAGTAAAAAGAAAACAGTGCTTTAAAGTTATAAGTACCCGAGTGTATTATCTAGAGGTACATCAAGTATCAATTACACTTGATGTTAAAGAATTTTTGGCGAAAGACTTTGTATTGATAGAGTCAGTATGATTGACTAATAGCTCTTATTCGCCTTGCGAGTATTTAAGTCATTTATAAAAGTACTTGTATCTGCTTTTGTACTGAATCTTCACCTCATTTTACAAGGCTTAAATAGCGTTATTAATTATCAATTAAGTCACTAAAAATACGTGTGGTATTTCAAAAAATATAGACTAATTTACTGAATAATAAAAAGGGAAGTAAATGCTTAATGACATAGTAAGCTTTATCAATAATGTACTGTGGGGCGAAGGCCAAATATTAATTTACTTATTACTTTTTGCTGGCTTTTGGTTCTCGTTTAAGCTTCGTTGGATACAGATACTTCAATTTAAGTATATGTTCACTGTTATGAAAGGTAGTAGTAAATCTGACAAGTCAGGGATTAGTTCTTTTCAAGCGTTATGCACAGGATTATCTGCCCGAGTTGGTACCGGTAATTTAGCTGGTGTTGCTATGGCCATTTCACTTGGCGGTAGTGGTGCTGTATTTTGGATGTGGGTCATTGCATTATTAGGTATGGCAACGGGCTTTGCAGAAAGTGTACTTGGTCAGTTATATAAGGTACGAGACGAGCATAAGGAATTTAGAGGCGGACCTGCTTATTATATTCGAGCCGGGCTTAATAAGCCTTGGCTTGCTATTACTTTTTCACTTTGTCTCTTTCTTGGCTACGGTTTAACGTTCAGTGCTATGCAAGCCAATACGATTGCTGATGCATTAAATAATACTTTTACTATTCCCAGTGAATACTCAGGGGCGATTATTGCGATACTTGCAGGCAGTATAGTAGTCGGAGGCATGCGAAGAATCGCTCGGTTTGCCGAATTAATTGTGCCTTTTATGGGATTAGCCTTTGTTGGTACTGCGATTATTATCACCCTAATGAATATTGAATTATTACCGACAATGTTTATGGATATATTCTCATCAGCTTTTGGTCTAAATGAAGCAGGTGCGGGCGCTTTAGGTGCAGCAATTAAAAATGGTATTCAGCGAGGTTTGTATTCAAATGAAGCAGGAGCTGGCAGTGTACCTCATGCCGCGGCAGGTGCAACACCAGTACCTAATCACCCTGTTGCTCAGGGCTATGTGCAAATGTTAGGAGTATTCTTAGATACTATGGTGCTGTGTAGCTGTACCGCGGTGATAATTCTATTGTCGGATATTCATATCAGTGGCGATATGGAAGGCATTAGGATGACCCAAAATGCTATGACCAGCCACTTTGGTGCTGGCGGAAACTACTTTGTCGCCGCAGCGATCACCTTATTTGCTTTTACCTCAGTTGTTGCTAATTACGCCTATGCAGAAAGTAACCTGCACATGTTCAAATTAGACCACAAAATTGGACGCTTATTATATAGCAGTATTTATTTATTAATGGTTTTCTGGGGAGCAAATGCGTCGTTAAAAGAAGTCTGGGGTCTAGCCGATATGGCATTAGGGTTAATGACCCTAGTAAATATTTACGCCATTATTTTACTTACCCCGACCGTATTAAATTTAACTAAAGATTTTCATCGAAAGCTAAAGGCAAATGTTGAACCTTCTTTTTCAATAGGCGATGTTAAAATACAAGGGGAAACCGAACCAGGTATTTGGTCTAATAATAAGTAAAGCTAAGTAAACAATACCAAGTTATTAAACCGCTAAGTGCTGAAATAACTATTGGGTAAAGTTCTTTAATTATAAATATCTCGACCACAAAAAATGTATCTCAAATGCTGTTGACGTTATAGTATGGGGTTATTAGTCGTAGCAATAGGAAAAATTATGGAAATGGATGAATCAATTAACGTTTTTGGTGAAGAATTAGTCAGCTGTGGTGGCGATCCGGTAACTGGATTTTTTCGTGATAATAAATGTAATACTTCAGATCAAGATGTTGGTTCGCACACCATCTGTATTGAAGCAAGTGAGCAGTTTTTAGAATTTTCGCGCTTTAAAGGTAATGATTTATCAACGCCTATACCTGAATTTAATTTTGTAGGCATAAAGCCGGGCGACACTTGGTGTTTATGTGCCGGGCGCTGGTTAGAAGCTTATCAAGGTGATAGAGCGCCAAGAGTTCACTTAAGAAAAACCCATATTAAAGCATTAGAAATAGTACCAATCGAGATATTAAAAAAATTCGCACTTGACCTAAGTTAAGCAAATGAAGCTGATGCAAGATAGTGAAATGAATCCAAGTAAATAAAATGAAGCCCTACTATTTTAGTTAAGTAACTTTAACTAGATAGTAGGCGAGACTTAATTAGCATAAAGAGAATCATTATAATGAGCACGCTGAACGAATTTTATCCTGAGGTTTCTCCTTTTAATGACTTCTTACTCGATGTTGACGGTCAACATAAAATTTATGTAGAACAATGTGGTAATCCAAAAGGGCAACCAGTACTCTTTATTCATGGTGGCCCAGGTGGCGGTTGTTCAACGAATGACAGACGTTTTTTTGATCCTGAGCAATATCATATAATTTTATTTGATCAACGTGGTTGTGGTCGATCATTACCGCACGGTTGTTTAGATAATAATGAAACCAAATGCTTAGTTGCCGATATAGAAAAAATTCGTCAATATTTAGCTATTGATAAATGGCATGTTTTTGGTGGCTCGTGGGGATCTACCCTATCGTTAGTTTATGCACAAAATCATCCCATAAGTGTCAGTAGCTTAGTGTTACGGGGTATTTTCTTAGGCAGAGATGTTGATACTAATTGGACTTTTTCTGGTGGTGGCGCGACACGTATTTTCCCTGATTATTGGCAAGATTATTTAGATGTTTTACCAGAAGGTAGCGCACAAGCGACGACAAAAGCCGCTTACTCCATGTTAGTGGGTGAAGATAAAAAACTCGCGCAAAAAATTGCTACGGCCTGGAGTATTTGGGAAATTCGTTGTTGCACTTTAAAACCTGATCCAGCATTTGTTAATGCAGCAACGGGGGATGACCATGCTTGGACATTAGCTCGTCACGAAGCGCATTACATGGTTAATGATTGCTTTTTAACTGACAATCAGATTTTAGCTAATTGTGATAAAATAAAAAACATTCCAACCGCAATAGTACATGGGCGTTACGACATTGTTTGTCCTGCAGATAATGCGTGGTTATTACATCAACAATTACCCAAATCAACCTTAGTGCTAAGTGAAGCATCAGGTCATGCCTCTGCCGAACCAAATACTAAACATCATTTAATTGCAGCAACTCAAGCAATGTTAGCGTTATAGCATTCACTTAGGGCAACACAGTGATTTTTTATGCTTGTGTTGTCATCACTATCTCGCTACTTGCGCGAAAGTAACGTAAAATAATGCCATTATCTAATTTATACCAATTATTTGTACGCTAAAGACGAGTAATTTTAGCTATCGACTTAAGGCCATCCATGAAAAAAGTATTTGAATTAACCCACGAAAAAATTAAACTTGAAAGACGTGTTGATGCCGTTAAACACGAAGTTAAAAAATATCTTAAAAGAGAACGTAACAAAAAATTACCTTCAGGTGCAGACTTTTGGGATTTTGATTGCCAATTCGGTAATACCAAAGAAGCAGCAGAGCCAGTAAAATTGTCAGATATTAATAAGCGCATTGATCAAACACAAGTTGACGGTTTAACGTCATTTTACATTGAGATTGTAGCAAAAGAAGGTATCAGAACTTTTACGCCAAGAGATGAAGACGATAGTGATTTAGAAGACTAAATATTCTGAGTTAATTAGTTATCTATTAAACCGAGCCAAGCGCTCGGTTTTTTTATGCCTGAAAATTTAATTATCACAAAGGTACACAACATAATAGTAGGTACTTTTTTAATCGCTGTCATTTAGTTAATAAATGACAGCGTTGTCATTTTAGTTTTTCAATGATAAGGTGATAGCCTCATACATTTCATTTGTAATACTATAGAGTAAAAACATAAATTAAGACTAAAGCCGTATATAAAAAAGCTATTAAAAATTCTAGCATGTGAGCCATCTAATCATCTTTAGCTTTATATCTGTGTTGATATTATTGCTAGAAATAGAGAACGTAATACGTTAAAACTATCGCTAAATAATATTTAGCGTAAATAAATTTATAAAAGAAACAATACTTCAAGTGATACCAAACGCTTTAATACTCACTAGGTGAATATTTCGCTAATTTTATTAGTATTAATAACCTCAAGTTAAGTCCGAAGGAAGATAAATGAAAGAATTAAAAACTTGTTACCCAGTTTCAGAGAAAGCCAAGGCGTATACTCATATTGATGCAGCGACATACGATGCTATGTATAAAAAATCAATTGAGCAACCTGATGAATTTTGGGGCGAGCAAGCAAAAGACTTTATTGATTGGTATCAACCTTGGGACAGCGTAAGTAAAGTTGATCTTAAAAACTCTGAAATCAGCTGGTTTTCTGGTGCTAAACTTAACGTAAGTTATAACTGTATTGATCGTCATTTAGCGACTAAAGCTAATGATACCGCTATTATTTTTGAAGGTGATGATCCAAACGATGACTCAAAAATTACTTACCAAGAACTACACGATCATGTTTGTCGCTTAGCTAACCTATTAAAAGAACGTGGTGTTAAAAAGGGCGATCGTGTTTGTATCTACATGCCGATGATCCCTGAAGTAGGTTACGCTATGTTAGCGTGTGCACGTATTGGTGCAATCCATTCAGTAGTATTTGGTGGTTTCTCTACAGAATCGATTAAAGCCCGTGTTTTAGATGCTGATTGTAAAGTCATTATCACGGCGGATGAAAGTCTTCGAGGTGGTAAACGTATTCCACTTAAATCGAATGTTGATGCAGCTATGACCGATTGTCCCAATGTTCATTCTGTTATCGTTGTTACCCGAACCGGTGGTGATGTTCATTGGAATGAAAAAGTAGATATTAACTACGAAGAAGCGGTAGCGAAACAAACAGCAATTTGTGAGCCAGAAATAATGGATGCTGAAGATCCATTATTTGTTCTTTATACCTCAGGTTCAACAGGTACACCAAAAGGGGTAGTACATACGTGTGGTGGTTATATTTTATATGCAGCCATGACACATAAGTATGTTTTCGATTATAAAGAAGGTGAAATTTACTGGTGTACAGCCGATGCAGGTTGGATCACTGGTCACTCTTATATTTTCTATGGCCCGTTAGCAAACGGTGCGACCACGTTAGTCTTTGAAGGTGTACCAACATATCCCGACGCTGGTCGTTTTTGGCAAGTATGTGAAAAGCATAAAGTTAACGTATTTTATACCGCACCTACAGCAATTCGTGCCTTAATGAGTATTGGTGATGACTTAGTTAATGCAGCTGATTTATCGTCTTTACGCTTATTGGGTACGGTAGGTGAACCAATTAACCCAGAAGCTTGGCATTGGTATTACGAAGTTGTTGGTAAGAGTAATTGTCCAATTGTTGATACGTGGTGGCAAACAGAAACGGGTGGTATTTTAATTACCTCACTACCGGGTGCTGTTGACATGAAACCAGGTTGTGCGGGGAAGCCTTTCTTTGGTGTTCAACCAGCGTTATTTGATAAAGATGGTAATACATTAGAAGGTAAGAACGCAGGTTTATTAGTAATGACTGCAAGTTGGCCAGGACAATTACGCACTGTTTATGGCGATCATAACCGCTTCTACCAAACGTACTTAGGTCAATACCCAGGTAACTACTTTACCGGTGATGGCGCTAAACGTGACGAAGATGGTTTCTACTGGATAACAGGTCGTGTTGATGACGTATTAAATGTATCAGGTCACAGATTAGGGACTGCTGAAATTGAAAGTGCGTTAGTCCTTCATCCTGCAGTTGCTGAAGCTGCGGTTGTTGGTTATCCACATGAAATAAAAGGGCAAGGCGTTTATTGTTATGTAACCTTAATGGGTAGTGCAACTGAGTCTGACGAGTTAAATGTTGAGTTACGTGAATTTGTAGCGAAAGAACTAGGCCGTTTTGCTAAGCCTGATTACGTTCAATGGGCACCAGGTTTACCTAAAACACGTTCAGGTAAAATCATGCGTCGTATTTTACGTAAGATTGCTGAGAATGATGTGGATACCTTAGGTGATACGTCAACCTTGGCAGATCCAAGTGTTGTTGAGAACTTGATTGTTCAACGTATTGTTCATACTGCAAAGAGTTAACCAGTACGCTCAATATACTGATTAATAAGAAGCGCCAAAAGGCGCTTTTTTTTGTCTTCAATTTAGTAGATAAAAGGCGATAAACATTAAGATATGATTAGGATACATTAATTGTTAATCTGAGAAAGTGGATTGTATTATTTGATAATTCTTACAAGCGCACATGTGAAATAGTTTATTATTTTTTTGGGGGAGAAATAACTAAGAAAAACAGCAGTAACGTCACAAATAATCAGAAAATTAGTATGTTTATTTTGATGGGATAAAACAAAGGAGAGCTTATTAGTTTCTCTGTTTTCAATCATAAGGTCTGATATTCAGTCAAGAACCTTAATGATCACTTTGTGCGCCTTGCTGACGTTAGCTATTGGTTGTTCTTTAGGTCAACTGATAGCCAATAGCCGACATTGTTGCCTGAATTTGAAAGGTTAACTACTGCCACAAAGCGGACGGTTTTATTAACGAAAAACCGACCTTGAAATAGTCAGCAAAGATACGATTACTGACATTAATGAATTTAAAAGTAAAGACTCCTCCGTGCGCATTG
>CAJWZC010000081.1 GCA_913049915.1 uncultured Colwellia sp. | reverse complement strand
AATGACAATGGCGAAACATTGATTGAGCAAAATGTTGCCCAAGGTGATATTTTCAGAATGTGTCAGGTGAAAGATGCCCCTATCCAAGATTGGGTTAAATTAGCCGTTACTCGCGCTAAAGCAACAAGCACTCCAACGGTATTTTGGTTAGATGAAAATCGTGGTCATGATGTAGAAATGATCAAAAAAGTTAATACTTATTTAGCAGATCACGATACTACTGGTTTAGATATCCAAATATTAGAGCCGGTTAAAGCGTGTGAATATACCCTTGCACGTGTTGCTAAAGGTGAAGATGCAATCTCGGTTACTGGTAACGTATTACGTGATTATTTAACTGATTTATTTCCAATTTTAGAGCTTGGTACAAGTGCTAAGATGCTTTCAATCGTGCCATTAATGAACGGTGGTGGTTTATTCGAAACTGGCGCTGGTGGCTCTGCACCTAAGCACGTTCAACAATTTGAAAAAGAAAATCATTTACGTTGGGATTCTTTAGGTGAGTTTTTAGCACTTGCTGCATCACTTGAGCATGTTGCGGTAACGACAGGTAATGCTAAAGCACAAATACTAGCGGATACATTGGATTCGGCTACGGGTAAGTTTTTAGATACTAATAAATCACCTTCTCGCAGAGTTGGTGAGTTAGATAACCGTGGTAGTCACTTCTATCTTGCAATGTACTGGGCACAAGCCATTGCAACGCAAACAAGTGATATAGAGCTTCAAGAGAGCTTTACTGGTGTATCTCAAGCGCTAACCAAGCAAGAAGAAAAAATTGTTGCAGAATTAAATGCTGCTCAAGGTCCAGCTATTGATATTAATGGTTATTATTTTGCTGATACTCAACTTGCAGAAAAAGCAATGCGACCAAGTGAAACATTTAATACAATTTTATCCGCTCTACTTTAAGATAACTATCTGTTTTAAAATATAAATAAGTATTCAAGTGCTAACCAATAGTACTGTATCAATCAAAAGCTAAGTAGTAATACTTAGCTTTTTTTTTGATTGTTTATCATACTTGACTATAGTCTAAGAACTATTTATTCATTTAAATGATAGTGGGTATCACTAAATAGTGATTAGTGCCTTGTCTTTTTTTGAATTAGTTTAGTAGTATATTCTTTCTTTCCTTATTTAATGTGGAGCTCGTCCTATGACTAATCAAATCACCATACCCACGACTGGAGATAAAATTACCTTTGTTGATGGTAAATTATCAGTACCAAATAATCCTATAATCCCTTTTATTGAAGGTGATGGCATAGGTGTTGATGTAACACCACCCATGCTAAAAGTTGTGAATGCCGCCGTAGCTAAAGCATATAATGGCGAGAGAAAAATAGCATGGATGGAAGTCTATGCAGGTGAAAAAGCAACTAAAATGTATGATAGTGAAACCTGGCTTCCAGATGAAACACTTGCCATATTACAAGAGTATAAAGTTTCTATAAAAGGCCCATTGACTACACCAGTAGGCGGAGGAATGAGTTCGTTGAATGTAGCGATAAGACAAATGCTTGATCTTTACGTATGTCAACGTCCTGTACAATGGTTTACTGGTGTTCCAAGCCCAGTAAAAAGACCATCAGAAGTTGATATGGTTATCTTTAGGGAAAATACTGAAGACATTTATGCTGGTATCGAATTTAAAGCAGGTAGTGATAAAGCTACAGCTATGATTAAGTTTCTGACTGAAGAAATGGGCGCAAGTAATATTCGCTTTACTGAAAACTGTGGCATTGGTATCAAACCGGTATCAAAAGAGGGCACACAACGTCTGGTCAGGCAGGCGATTCAATATGCTATTGATAATGATAAAGACTCGGTAACCTTGGTCCATAAAGGTAATATTATGAAGTTTACTGAGGGAGCTTTTAAAGAGTGGGGTTATGAACTTGCTCTAGAAGAATTTGGTGCCAGTTTGATTGATGGCGGACCTTGGTGCACGCTTACAAACCCTAATACAGGTAAAGAGATCATCATTAAAGATGTTATTGCTGATGCTATGTTACAGCAAATCTTATTACGTCCTGCAGAATACAGCGTTATAGCAACGCTAAATTTAAATGGTGATTATTTATCTGATGCGCTTGCTGCTCAAGTTGGTGGCATAGGTATTGCGCCGGGCGCTAATTTAGGTGATGAGGTTGCCGTATTTGAAGCTACCCATGGAACAGCACCTAAGTATGCTGGTAAGAATAAGGTAAACCCAGGCTCAGTAATTCTTTCAGCCGAAATGATGCTAAGACATATGGGCTGGCTTGAAGCTGCTGATTTATTGCTTAAAGGTATGTCGGGAGCAATTAAAGCAAAAACAGTTACTTATGATTTTGAGCGTCTTATGGATGATGCAACCTTGGTTTCTTGCTCAGCGTTTGGCGATTGTATTATTGAGCATATGTAATTAATAGGATGAGTCAACTGAAGTCAGACAGGAAAAATAGCGCTAAAATGGCTAACACCGGTCATTTAAGCTAAAAAATATTGCTTGAACAATTGCGCAGAACCTAAATAAAGGCTTCTAAGTTTACTTAGAAGCCTTTATTTTGTACAACTATCACTATCACAAGCACTAGCCATCTTAATCAATGGAAACCTAATCAAGTTGAAACACTTACCTACTTATTATCGCTAGACTTATCCATGAGCTTATACGTTAACGGATACGGTTACTTCTGGAAAAGGTAAGTTAACCTGAGAATCGATAGTGTGGTTACTTGTCGGTATGGCTATCTGTAATGACAAATCAATGGCTGATATTGTTAACCAACTCTACATCGTTGAGTAAACAGATAAATCTTTTATTGCGTCAAGTGCTTTAACACAACACGGAAAATTTAGCATAAAACTGAGCTTAATACATCACTAGCGCTATACCAACAAAAAAACAGGTCATATTAGAGCAAAAAGTGAATTAAAATTTTAATGGTAGTCAGAACAGAGTTTATGCTACAAAGCAGCAACGGTTCAGTCTATTGCTAATAAAGCGCAACTACTTAAAGCAAATGTTCTCTATTATTTCAAAAATAAAGCGAATGTTTATCATGCTGTACTTGAATATATACATTAAAAATGTGGGATGAAGGTATAGGGGATATTGAGCCAAATCAAGGCCCCAAAGTTGCGATAAAAAATTTATTACCGCTAAGGTAAATATGTCATTTAAAGAGTCTGGACATCTAAACACTGCTTGTTGTTTATTGAGAGAATCAAGTTGGGATAAATCATCAATATATTGAAATCCAGCATCTTTAAATTCGGCGATTAAATTCCTATCTTGGTGATTAAAATATTTTTTACCACGACCTAACATCTGCTTTAAACTGACCTTTAATTCGCTCATCAAAATAACTGTCGGCAATTTCATTATAATTTGTACGACTTTTATTGTGAGCAAAGTGAGCGGCGGGTGTTGCATGATTAATTTGTGAGGTGACAACTAAGCCTGTTTTTTTCCTAATTGTTTAGCGAGTTCTATGAGGGTTAATAATGTTTTTTTAGTAGTATCTACGCTAATAGCACCATTATAAGTTTTATGACCAGTAGATAAGGCAATCGCCGCCGCAGTTGAGTCAGTTATGTACTCTTATTTAAATAGCGCTATCTGTTGTATCATCCCAGTCGACTGAGTTGTTATCTTGTGCGGTTTTATGGTTAGCAAGGCATACCATGCTGGTTGTACTAATTTGGATAAGTGTGGCCTTAAAGCAAAACTGAAATATTATCAAACAGCTCAACTGTTAAAACAGGTGGGTACTGACCTTACTAGAAATTTTGATATTAAGGATAAATATAACCTTAATGAATTTGGCCGTACAGTAGATAACGGAGAAATAAGGTATCAAATAGACGTACTAAAATCAGGAGACTCTTCGAGATGGGATTATTAATGCTTTATACACTTATAAGTCGGTAATAAACCTCTTAATAAGTATATGAAATAGGAGTGACTACACTTAATTTACTTGTTCAGGTAAACTAGAGACAATTCTTTATTGCACAGTCTACTAACGATTTTATGCGCATTATCCATACCTCAGATTGGCATCTTGGCCAATATTTTTACGGCAAAAGCCGCGCCAATGAACATCAACAATTTCTTACGTGGTTATTAGCCCAAGTTACTACCCATAACATTGAAGCAATTATTGTTGCTGGCGATATTTTTGATACCTCAACACCACCCAGTTATGCCCGTGAAATGTATTTTGATTTTATTGCCAAATTACATGTGACCCAATGTCAGCTGGTTATTTTGGCCGGGAATCATGACTCTGTTGCCATGTTATCTGAGTCTCAGGCTGTTTTAGCCAGCTTATCTACCCGTGTTATTACCCAAGTCACTGCTGTCTCGATTAGTGAAGACGACATAGGAAATATACTTGAAAATGAAAGTGCAGCATTAAATAAGCAAGTGTTTCCGTTAATGAATGCCAAAGGGCAACCATCAGCTATTATTTGTGCTATTCCTTTTGTTCGTCCCCGTGATGTTATTAAAAGTCGAGCAGGACAGTCAGCAAAAGACAAACAGCAAAGTTTACAACAAGCGATTAGTGACCATTATCAAAGTCTTTATCAACACGCGGTTGCTTTATCAAAGCAGATTGCAAAAGAACAGGAGCTAGATAAGGGCGAGCAACTACCTATCGTTGCAACGGGTCACTTAACGGCGCTTGGCGTATCGGTAAGTGATAGTAAAAGTGATTCGGTAAGAGATATTTATATTGGCTCATTAGAAGCCTTTCCAGCCAGCGCTTTTCCGCCAGCCGATTATATTGCCCTTGGTCATATACACAGAGCGCAGCAAGTCGCAAAATCAGATCATATTCGTTATTGTGGATCACCAATACCGTTAAGTTTTGATGAAGCTAAACAAGATAAACGTGTGCTTATGGTTGATTTCAAATCAGGAAAGCTCAAGCAGGTTAAAGAGTTAATTGTGCCGTGCTTTCAACCATTATATATGGTGAAAACATCGCTAGATACACTTGAAAATTCACTAAAAGATACCTTAGTTGCTTTTGAAAATCGCCAAGTAGAAGAAGGCCTTCCTTCGAGCGTTAAGGCCTGGCTTGATATTGAAATTGATAATGGCGACCATTTGAGTGATTTATCACAAAGGGTAATTGAACTAGCCGGGGATATGCCTTTTGAGGTATTACTGGTCCGTCGTTGTAAAAAGGCGCGCCAACGTCGACAAGCACAACTTTCACAACAAGATAATAGTATGTTAAGTGAGTTGTCTTTAGCTGAGGTATTTGATTCGCGTTTATCGCAACTTGATTGGCAAACAGATGAAGAAGTCAGCCGTAAAACACGTTTAAAGCAATTATTTACCGAGATTTCGGTAGAATTAGTATCCCAGCAGAAATCCGTTAACTTAACTGCTGAAAAAAATACTGAAATATTAAAAATAAAAGAAGCTGAACAAGGCGTTAAGACTGACGAAGTTGGACAAGAAAATTTATGAAAATATTAAGCTTACGCTTTGAGAACATTAATTCACTTAAAGGCAGTTGGAAAATTGACTTTACTGAAGCTCCTTTTGATAATAATGGTTTGTTTGCCATTACTGGCCCTACGGGCGCAGGTAAAACCACTATACTCGATGCTATTTGTTTAGCGCTTTATCATGAAACACCACGGCTAAATCAAAAGTTAGGTTCGGGTATATCTAAAACAAAAAACCAATTAATGACACGTCATACCAGCCATTGTATGAGCGAGGTTGAGTTTGAGGTGAATGGACAAGGCTACAGAGCTTTTTGGAGCCAAAAAAGAGCACGAAATAAGCTTGATGGTAATCTATTAGAGCCCTTTGCTGAGTTAGCCAAACTTGATGGCACTATAGTGTCAGACAAACTGAGAACAGTGCGCAGTGATATTAGTGAATTAACAGGATTGAATTTTTCACGTTTTACCAAATCAATGATGCTCTCTCAAGGAGAGTTTGCTGCATTTTTAAATGCCCGTCCAGATGACCGTGCAGAATTACTCGAGCAACTTACCGGTACTGAAGTTTATGGCGATATTTCAAAAAAAATATTTGATAATTATAAAAACGCTAACGTTGCATTAAAATTATTACAGGCCAAAAGTCAAGGTGCTATTTTACTCGACGATGATCAAATCAATGAACTAGAACTGCAATTGAAACAAACAACAGATGAAGAGAAACAGTTAAATAAACAATTACAGCAAGCCCAATTAGTAAAAAATTGGAGCTCTACTTTTGTCACTAATGAACAAACGACCAAAGCTGCAAAACAGCAATTATCAGCGGTACAAGCACAAGAAAAACTGGCGATTAATGATCTTGCTTTACTAACACAGTCTAAAATCGCTGAGCCACTTCGCGCACCTTATGAAAAAATGGTGCACTACCGTGAGCAATATCAACAAACCTTGCAGCAAGTTACCAATCAAACACAGTTGTTAGCAGTACTTGATCAAGCCGTCGTAGTTAGTGAAGTAAGTTTAACAAAGTTAAAAAATACTCAGCTTGAAGCAGAAATACAGCGTAAAGTCATTGAGCAAGTATTACATGAAAAGATAGAGCCACTTGAACATACAATCAACCATCAAAAGGCGACTTTACAAGAAACAAACAACAATGTTACGACACAAAAAAAAGCGCTAAACCTTAATACCGATAACTTAAAAGTCGCAGGCGTTGAGCAACAAAAAGCTTCAATAGCAGTTGAGCAACAACAAGCTTACTTAACTAATAGCCAAGCGTTACAACAATTGCCTGAAAAACTACCACTGTGGAAAAATCAATATCAACAATTAATGAAACAGCAAACGAGTGTACAGCGCTTATTAAATGAGCAAAGAAATGTTGATGAAACACTTTCAGATTTAACGTCTCAACAGCAAATCCAGCAGCAACAGATTACTGAAAGTGAAGCCAAATTAGAGCAATTTAATAACCAAAAAAAAATGATGGCAGAGCAAGTACAACAACTTGTCCGAAACAGTCAAGTGGCTCAAGAGATCATAGTTAATGTTATTGTTCAAGGCGCGGAAAAAGAGACCGAACTTAATATTACCGCAGTAGCTACGGCGCTTAATCAAGCGGTTATTGAGAGGCAGAACCAACAGTTAACGTTAAAGCAAGCTATGCAGTTAGCACAGCGTTTTCATGTGTTAGCGCAAGAGCAGCAGACGCTTTCATTGCAACAACTAAACGATAAGCAACAACTAGAAATCACTGAGCAGGAACTAACACAGTTACGACATACCTATAGTGCGACCAAACGTCAGGAAAAAGATGTAGAAACGTTACTGGCTCAGCAACAAACCATTATGGCGTTAAGTGACCACAGAGCAAAACTTCAGCCTGAAGAAGCTTGTCCTTTGTGTGGCTCGATTGAACATCCAGCAATCAGTGACTATAAATCTTTAGATAGTGATGAACATCAAAATCGCTTATCACAGCTCAAGAATGAATTAGTGACACTAGAAAATCAGGGTAAACAGCTCAATAAAGTACAAGCACAATTTATCGCGCAACTTAACGCCCAGCAGAATCGCCTGCAAGGCATAATGAGCGAACAAAGTAGTATTGAACAAAGTTGGCAGTCATTAAATGTGAATCAATTATCATTACAAAACGTTGACGCTGAACAAAGCTTAGCTAAGCAACTAAACGACACCTTGCATCAGCTTGAAGAAGTCGTTTTCTTACAACAACAATTACAAGAAAATAGCTATTCTCAGCAACAAAACGCTGAAAAAATCATTCATTTTGATAAGCAATTATCGACTCAGCTTAGCCAATTACAATTGGTGCAAGAGCAAGGTAATGCGCAACACAAGGTGAAGACAAAAATTGTTATCAACTTAGCCTCTGAGCAAGAAGCTATCGTTATACACAATGCGCAATTGCTAGCAGATATTATAGCCACTCATATAGTAGAAAAGATAGCATTACCAATGAGTGATAGTTACAAGAAAAATCAAACTATATGTATTGATAAAGACTGGCTGGCGTCTGTTTCCAAACAAGGGCAAGAATATCAAGGTATTGTTAACACGCACCAAATCGCACAAGTAAATCTAGTAATGCTTGAAAATAATCTTGCTTTATTAAAGCAGCAAGTTGAACAGCAACAAGGTCAGCTAAACCAAACAAAAACACAGTTAAGTCAGCAAGAAAGTGAGTTAGCCATTAATAATAGCTCACGCCTTACTTTGTTTGTTGAACTGGGTTTTGATGAGTTTTGTAGGCAAGATACTGCAAGTCTGAGGGTAGATATCAGCAAACAACGAGGTAATAACGAAATTTTGTTGAATGTTGCGGGTAATCAACATAATGAAAAATTATCAGTACAGCAACTTAATAAAGGTCAGTTAACCACGGCTAGATCGCAGTTAGAGGGGGTGTTGGAACAAAATAACAAGGTAAAAGCTGATTGGGATAAACATTTCTCTTCCAGTACTTTTATCGATGAAGTAGAGTTTTTATTAGCATTGATTAGCCCTGAAAAAGTACAGCAACTTCATAAGCTTGCTAGCGACATCAGTGATAACAAAAAACAAGCGCAAGTATTGATAACGCAAGGTGAAAAAGTAGCGCTAGAGTTAGCTAATAAAAAGTCTGAGTTAAGCCTTAATGGTGCCGTTGATTTTGATAATGAATCAGTTTCAAATACGCTCATTAAAATGTCTGAGTTGTTGAAGCAGTGTCAGCAAAAAACAGGACAATTCAGCCAGCAAATAAACCATGATAAAACCAACAGAATCCAGCAGAAATATCTGCTTGAACAGATCAAAAACTCGCAACTTGCGTTAGATGATCTTAGCTACCTTAATGATATTATTGGCTCAGCCACAGGTGCTAAATTTAGAAAATTCGCGCAAGGTTTAACGTTAAGTAATTTAGTGCATTTAGCTAACGCGCAATTAGAGCGACTCTTTGGTCGCTATCAACTGCAATGTCAGCAAAGTGATAGCTTGGCGCTGGAAGTTGTTGATACTTGGCAAGGAGATACCGCACGCGATATTAAAACCTTATCTGGTGGTGAAAGCTTTTTAATTAGTTTAGCGCTCGCTTTAGCCCTATCAGATTTAGTTAGTAATAAAACCAGTATTGACTCACTCTTTCTTGATGAAGGTTTTGGTACCTTAGATAACAACACTCTTGAAGTGGCGCTTGATGCGCTCGATAACTTAAACGCCAGTGGCAAAATGATTGGTGTGATCAGCCATGTTGATGCGTTAAAAGAACGCATTAGCGTACAAATAAAAGTTAAAAAACTCAGTGGTCTAGGTGTTAGTAGTTTAGATAAGCAGTATGAATTTCATGCTGAGACTGTTAATGAGCTAGAGAAGGATAAAGCTGAACTACAAGCTAACTAAGCCTTTGTATAATGTGGTTTTATATACCAAACAAATTAACTCATCAGTAATTATTAATCACTCACTATTCGTTAAGTAATAGGTAAGGGCACTTCTTTGGAAATTTGGGTTTATTTCACTTTATTAGCGGCAACAATGCAAGCGGTAAGAACAGCAGGACAAAAGCAGTTATCGGATAAGCTTAATTCAATGGCAAATACCGGAGTTCGCTATTTTTTTGCCTTACCTTTTGCCTGGGGTTATTTGCTGTGGTTGTTAGATTTTAGAGAGGTTGTGGTTCCTGCGTTGAATAATGACTTTTTACAATACGCGTTAATTGCTTGTGTAATGCAAATATGTGGTACAGCCTGTTTGGTGGCGGCTTTTAGATATCGTAACTTTGCTGTAGCAACTAGTTTAGCTAAAACGGAGGCGATCCAAGTCGCTATTGTTGGTGCTTTGTTATTCGGTGCGACGCTTTCAGGTTTGGGTTGGTTTAGTGTCGTTGTTGGTGTTGTTGGTGTGTTTTTAGTCTCTAAAGTGAAGTTTAATCTCAGAGATTTATTGGCTGATTCACAAAGCCTTATTGGTATGGGCTTTGGTTTAGCAGCAGGCCTTGGTTTAGCTATTACCACCTTACTTATACGTGAATCCAGTTTAGCACTTAATACTGACTTAATGGTAAGTGCAGCCGTCACCTTAGTATTTATGATCACGGTACAATCGTTGATTTCATTTATTTACGTCTATCTTCAAGATAAATCACAGTTCCCCGTCATATTTAAACACTGGCGGTTATGTTTATTTGTTGGCATAACTAGTGTCTTAGGCTCTATTGGTTGGTTTACTGCGGCGAGTTATCAAAATGCCGCCTATGTAAAAGCATTAGGGCAGGTTGAATTCTTCATTACCTTGGCATTAACTTACCGTGTCTTTAAAGAAACTATTACCTTAAAAGAATACCTAGGCATATTCCTGATTGTGTTAAGTGTGGTTATCTTATTACTTTGGTCGTAAAGTCGAGCGATAAAAGGGTCGTCATAAAAGTATGCTAGTAAATCCATTTGATTACTGGCTAAAGCAAGGTAAACTGCGCACATAACATTAACGTTTATTTTTACTCACCTGAGTATTTATTTTAAGTATTAACCTAATTATTAACAAAGCACTAAAGAAGAGATTACTATGAAAATTGCCGAAAAAACCGTTGCTCACTTTCACTACACTCTTAAAAATGAAGTAGGTGAAGAAATAGAATCATCAGACGGTCATGAGCCTCTAACCTATTTACATGGTGCTCAAAACACTTTACCTGGCTTAGAAGTAGCGTTAACAGGTAAAAGTAGAGGCGAAAAGTTTTCAGTAACGTTACAACCAGAAGAGGCTTACGGTCCATATCAAGAAGGTTTAGAACAACGTGTACCGGTTAAACATTTACAAGGTTTAGTGAGTAAAAATGCTAAATGGAAGACAGGTATGACTGCCGGTATACAAACAGAAGCTGGACAACGCCAAGTAACGGTACTAAAAGTAGGTAAGTTTATGGTAACTGTTGATATCAATCCACCATTAGCGGGTAAAGTATTGACTTTTGATATTGAAATCGTTGACGTACGTGAAGCGACTGAAGAAGAAGTTACTCATGGTCATGTTCACAGCGCTGATAGTAGTTGTGGTCACGATCACTAGTTTGTAATATATACTTATTATTAATAAAAAAAGTGCTCTGTATTTTTACTATTTAGCGCTTTTTACATATTTTACTATAAATAATAAAATCTGTTCATAATAATTAAATATCTTAAAAATAAAAATATGCTTTATTTAATGTCTGTTTTATCTTAATTATATTTAAGAGCTATAGGCACTCGTTAATAGTATATCTAACTGGTTTGTTTATATCATAGGAGGATAAAGCTACTGTCGTGACAGAAAGTATTTAAGCTATAGCCCCTTCCAAAAATATAAATGTCAACTTAACACCAATTAAGTTCATCTCAATGTCCGCTTCTATGGTGTAATGTCTAATAAAGTTGCATAGCATTAATATTTTTCTTAACTAAATATTACTCATTTCAGTTAAATAGTTTTTTACCTTCTTCTAAAAGATGCTTAACCGCAGGGTGTTTGACTTGTCGTTCAGGTGTAATTAAGTAGTAATATTCAGTGATCTCAGTTGTTCTACCAATTAATTCAACTCCAAATTGATCCTTCACATGTTCGTCGATTATTGTTGGTGCACAGAATACGCCATACCCAGCTTGACCAAAGTATTTTGTTAAAACAGAGTCATCAAACTCCCCGATGATTAAAGGCGAAATATTGATGTGTTCAAACCATGAAAGTACGCTTAATCGTTGGTTTGAACCTTCACCAGCGATAAAAAATGGCTTATTATCTAATGATTCTGGGAAGTTCTCTTTTAATTTATCTGCTAAGTCTTTATGAGCAAAGAAACTAAGTCCACATGTCCCCACTAAATGATTATAGGCTTTTAATGACGAGCCAGCGGGTAGGCACGTATCACTTAATACTGCATCTAATTTATTTGTTGCTAATTCGCCTAATAATGCCTCTAAACTACTTTCTTTACACACCAATTTAATTGAATCATCCATGTTATAAATCGTTTTAAGAAAGTTGAATGAAAAAACTTTAGCAATCACATCAGTGACGCCGACGGAAAATTTAAATGCAAAGCCAGTTGAATAATTTTTAAGCGCGTGTAACAACTCATCCCCTAAACTAAATATTTCTTGGGAATACCTGAACGTGATATGTCCCATTTCATTCAATATGAGTCGCTTCCCTTTTCTCTCAAAAAGTTTATAGCCTAACTGATTTTCTAATAAACTAAGCTGAGCACTTAATGTTTGTGGTGTAATATGAATATGATTAGAAGCTTTAGCAATAGTGCCATGCGTAGCAATTGCGTGAAAATATTGTAAGTGATGATAATTCAACTTTGCCATAGTGACTTCTTTAATTAAATGTTTATAGATTATAGAAAATCCTTGTAATCAACGTAAAGTTGCTAACGAAGTAAGTATATACGGCTTTGATTGTCTTTATTATTCAGTTATAACTTACGTTCAACAAAGTATGTAGTAGTGCTAGAAATGAATGTAGCCCTGAGTAATATTTATATATAACAGTAAACCTTTATTTAAACCACCAATAACAACTGACACTCGTTAAAGGAACTTGATGACCAAGCATGATGAACTACCAATAGATCACGATGACCCCCTCATTTCTTTTTTAGATAAATCCATCAAAGTAGCTATAAAAATATTAGCTATTTTAATGGTAGCAGTAATATTTTGGGGCGTAGCAGATGTTGTTTATGTGTTTTATCAAAAGCTAATACAACCACCATTCATGTTACTCGTGCTTTCCGATATTTTTAAGGTTTTTGCTGCATTTTTAGCGGTATTAATTGCGATTGAAATATTTCAAAACATTATTTTATATTTAAGAACGGATGTAATTCCTTTAAAGTTAGTTGTAGTAACTGCTTTAGTGGCAATGGCACGAAAAATTATTATCATTGATTTTAATGAAGTTATGCCAATGCATATATTTGCAGTTGGTTTTGTTGTACTTGCTCTAGGCGTTACTTATTACCTTGTAGGTAAAAAATAAATTAAGTTATTTACTACTTCACTATAAGTTAAGTAAGTATTTAATATTTCCGTAATATTAAATACTCGCTTATCGTTTTAATCAGTTTTATACAAATAAACCCCCAATACATTTAACTAGTCTTTGATAGTTTCTTCTATTCAAAACTTTAAATACTATATCTTGGGATAAAATTCTAATAGCAATTTAAAGTTGATAAATATGAAGATATATACGACTTTTGTTGTTATTAAGCTTTAGGTATAAATTCACCTATGAATTTTGTTGTCAGAAGAATTACTACATTGACTCTTATTAAACTCACCCGTGTTTTAGGCTTAATAATGATAATTATAATCCGAGCTTTTCTAAACTTGAGTCGTAATAACTTTACATACAATATTAACTTTACAGCGTGCTACCAAGAGTAGATTTTTATAGATATATAGGAGATAGATGATGGATATTTTCAAAAAAATATTAGTTTCGACCCCTGCAAATTTAATTAATCCTTCTGTTATTTTACAGTCAAATAGGATCGCTAAAAAACAACATTCACATGTTACATTTTTTAGTGTGACAGAGGAAATCCCTAAAGGTCAGCTTGTATGGGGGAGTAAATTATCACCACAAGAGTTAATGGATAACTTACATAAAGAACAACAAGACTCATTGAATAAAATAGTTGAAAATTTCCAAGATAACTTTACTTCAATCGATACATTTAACGCCGTTGGTTTACCCTTTATAGAAGTGACGAAGAAAGTACAGCAAGACAATTATGATCTTGTTATTTTAGCCGCAAAGACTAACAGCTTCAGACGTAAAAGGTTTTTTGGTAGTACTGCAGTTCATCTGATGAGGAAATGTCCATGTCCTGTATTAACGCTTGGTTCAAATAAATCAAAACTATTAAAACGTATCGTAGCGGCTATTGATGCCTATGCACCCACAGAAGAAGGGCATAAACTGAACGAGAGTATTTTACATATGGCTTCAAATGTAGCGCAAATAGAAAATGCAGAACTTCATGTTATCCACGCTTGGAAGCTTCCTGATGAAAGCTATCTGAAAGGGTGGGGGGCAACGTCAGATTTTGAACGCCTCGAATTAGTGATGAAAAAGCAACAAGGCATACAAAAATATATTGATGAAATAATTGAAAAGACAATATTTAATATTAACCCTCCGATAATTAAACTTCTCGAAGGAGATGTTCAAGAAGAAATACCACGGTATGTCCAGGAAAACGAAATTGACCTTATTGTGATGGGGACTGTCTGTCGAATAGGTATACCAGGAAATTTCATTGGCAATACAGCTGAATCTATCTTAAGTGAAGTTTCATGTTCAGTATTAACGTTAAAACCAGAAGGGTTTATTTCACCTGTATTGTGAGTATTAAAGCGCTTATTTAATGCTAAATTAAATTTCGATATTATCAAAAGTTCACAAGTGGAAAATCACTGGTAAGAATTTATCATTAAAGTTATCAGTAGATAAGTTTAAAATGTATTAAAAAACAGTTAAAGCGTAATAATATTTCGTGATTTTTATTTTATTACTAAAAGTCAAAATAATATTTGCTAACGCATAGTATTATTACGTAAATACAGCAAACTTTAACCGCTAGTATTAAAAGCCTAATGATATACTTAAGCGTGGTTTAATCAATATTTATACAGGAGTTCCTTTTTTGCTTGGAAATCGTTTTGATAATATAAATTTAAAGGGTGATATCTTTGGTGGTGTTACTACGGCGATCATCTCTTTACCTTTAGCGCTTGCCTTTGGCGTTGCTTCTGGTGCAGGGGCTGAAGCTGGCCTTTGGGGCGCCATCATGGTTGGTTTTTTTGCTGCTATTTTTGGTGGATCAACCTCTTTAATTTCAGAGCCAACCGGTCCTATGACTGTGATTATGACGGCTGTGTTAACTAGTATGATGGCTAAATATCCAGAAACAGGTATGGCAATGTCATTTACTGTGGTGATGATGGCTGGTGCTTTTCAGATACTTCTAGGTACATTAAAACTTGGCAAGTATATAACTTTAATGCCATACAGTGTTATTTCAGGCTTTATGTCTGGTATTGGTGTGATATTAATAATCTTACAGTTATCACCATTGCTAGGACATTCAGCGCCCCCAGGTGGTGTTTTAGGTACAATTTCAATGCTTCCTGATACTTTGTCAAATATAAAGTTTAGTGAGTTACTGTTAGGTTTATTGACTTTAGGAGTATTAATTTATTTTCCTAAACAGTATAGAAAATATGTGCCCGCTCAGTTGGTAGCACTGGTCGCCGTAACGCTACTATCCATGTTATTGTTTGATACTGATAGCATCCGTCGTATCGGTGAAATACCAGCAGGACTCCCGTCTATTGTTATTCCTCATTTCAACGCAGATATGTTTACCACTATGGTTATAGATGCTCTAGTTCTTGGTACTTTAGGTTGCATTGATACTTTACTGACCGCTGTTATTGGCGACTCATTAACACGTAAAGAGCATGATTCAGATAAAGAGCTACGAGGCCAAGGATTAGCTAATATGATTTCGGGCTTATTTGGTGCTTTACCTGGCGCAGGTGCAACAATGGGGACGGTAACAAATATACAAGTAGGAGCCCGTTCTCCGCTTTCAGGTATGATTCGAGCTTTGATGCTTGCCTTAGTCGTTTTAGTTGCGGGTGGATTAACTGAGCCTATTCCAATGGCTGTATTAGCGGGAATTGCAGTTTACGTCGGGCTAAATATCTTAGATTGGAGTTTTATCCAACGAGTGCACAAAGTCAGTATTCAGGGGATGGCCATAATGTATGGTGTCATGCTGCTTACTGTTTTTGTCGATTTAATTGTCGCAGTTGGGTTAGGTGTCTTTATTTCTAATATCATCATCATAGACAAACTCAGTAGGGTACAAGCACGAAAAGTGAAAGCAATAAGTGATGGCGATGATAACGTTGTTCCACTTAGTATTAGTGAGCGCGAAATATTGGATAAAGCGGAGGGTAAAGTTCTATTTTTCTATTTATCAGGTCCTATGATATTTAGTGTATCCAAAGCGATCTCACGTCAGCACGCAAGTATTTCTGATTATCAAGTTATGATTTTAGATTTAACCGATGTACCTATGATTGATGTAACCGTTGGTCTTGCGCTTGAGAATGCAGTAAAAGATGCATTGGATACTAATTGTGAAGTGCTACTGATATGTCCAAATACTGAAACGAGGCAACAATTAGAGAAATTCCGTGTGTTAACTTTGGTTCCAATAGAAAATAACTATTTAGATAGAGAACAAGCTTTAAAAGTAGCGCTTAACCATGTTTCAACCTAAAATTATAAATTTAACGTATTGTTAATAATAGTAGTATTAAAAAGTGTATTGAGATGGTTAAGGATGGAAGTTAATGCCTAGGGACAGCCTTTTTATTTACTCGACTATATTTAATTTGTTGATTTAACGGTGCGATGTATTCGAGAAAATAAACGTGGTTATATTATTGAGAACCAATCCAGCGATATTAACAAGACTTAATATCAGCATAGAAAATTGGATAATCTTAACCATACAGTTTAGAGAGTGCTTTCATGACGTGGTTAAACATGTAAGTGTATTAACTGATGTCGCCAGTATCAGCAATTAAAAAAGCGGATGACGGTATCTATTTTTTAGCGGTTACTGTGTTAAGGTGATAAAGAGAAAGAAAAGATAAACTAATGACTAACTAGGAATAAAAGAGTAATTATTATAAGTGGGTGTCTGATGTTTTTGTTGCAAGTTGATTTGGCGTTAATAGTATTACTTTACGGGTGATGCTATTACGTTCACCTTTTAATTAACGAATCCATTTATCGGGTAATGATTTTCCCACATTATTGCTTATGAAGCCTTAATGACTGAGTAACCTTTTTCAACGACTAATTGCGCGTATTCAAGTCTAAACTTTGGTATGAAATTGGGTCTTATTCTTTTTTATAGTGCCATCTAAAGTTTGATAACAACATCTCTAATTAACTGGTCTAATTAACTGGTCTAATTAACTATGCTACTATAATGCAATATATTCATTGTTTCGCACGTTATTGTTAATGATTGGTGATTTTGGACGCTTCAACTTCGCTTTACCTCATATGTTTTCGGATAAAGTGTTTGATGATTTTAAGGTGATTATCGAGTGTATTTTTAATAAAACAGGAGAAATTCATCTGAAGACGTTATTTGAGTTAATTTCACAAGCGGTAGAAGCTTTATTTCTTAAAAACATCAACTAGTGATAGAACGAATGAAGTAGACTACAACCCAGTAAAATTAAAAAGTCTGTTTAATGTACTTTGTTTTTATACTGTTTCTCAGTTAGAAATCGCTAGTAAACATACATCATTAAAGCGTCAACAACACATAAGCTAATGAGTAGGAGTAAGTTTATCTATTCATTTTACTCACGTCATATTAAGTAAAACGGCTAATTAAATGGTTAGCGATTTTTATTTATCAGCTATTAGCAAATTTGATTAATATAAGCCGCTGCACCAAGTAGACCTGGTTGACTTTCTGTTATGATATAGGTCGGCGTTTGTTCGTTTAAATGTGACATGCGCCCTTTAGTTTCAAATCTCTCT
>CAJWZC010000080.1 GCA_913049915.1 uncultured Colwellia sp. | reverse complement strand
TGATGAAATAACGAAAAATGCCTTTGTTTTATGGCCTCTAAGTGAAATTGCACCTGAGCTTAACCATCCGATTTCGAAGCAAAACTATCGAGATTTATGGTACCGTTATAATAAAACTAGTCAGCAACTTAGCATTGTCGCTAACTGCTGGTAAAGTAGTACCATTAAATATATTTATCCCGCAAAAAGTTAAAGGATTACTAACAACACATGAGCACTTTAGAAATATTTATTCTTGCCCTCCTACAAGGCTTAACCGAGTTTTTACCTATTTCAAGTTCAGCGCATTTGATATTACCTTCACAAGTTTTAGGTTGGAAAGATCAAGGTTTGGGTTTTGATGTTGCAGTACATGTCGGTACGTTATTAGCTGTAATGATCTATTTTCGTAAAGAAGTAGCTATTATGGCTGTTGCTTGGTTAGGTACTGTCGGCGTCGGTCCTGATAAAGGCCGTAGCAGTTTTGATGGTAAATTAGCTTGGTGGATTTTACTTGCGACTATCCCAGCCGGCTTATTTGGTTTATTAGGTAAAGATTTTATCGAAGAAAATTTACGCTCTGCCTTAGTGATTGCCTTGACGACATTACTATTTGGTTTCCTGTTAGGTTTTGCAGATATCAAAGCAGGTAATCGCACAGAACATAAACCTATGGATAAATTGGGCCTTAAAGGCGCCATGTTAATTGGCTTAGCACAAGCTGTTGCTTTAATTCCAGGAACTTCACGTTCAGGCATTACTATGACCATAGGTTTGATGTTAGGTTTAAGCCGAGACAATGCGGCTCGTTTTTCGTTTTTACTGTCTATCCCTGCTA
Organism: uncultured Colwellia sp.; assembly: GCA_913049915.1. GTDB lineage: Bacteria > Pseudomonadota > Gammaproteobacteria > Enterobacterales > Alteromonadaceae > Colwellia. Next base: position 17,036 of record CAJWZC010000080.1, on the reverse strand, counting down.
TCGCAATGGCCGGCAGTTATTTAACGCTAAAATTAGTTTTATCAACAGAGAGTGTCGGTTGGTTTGCCATGGGTTTAGGTAGCTTAATAGCATTTGTTAGCGCCTATGCATGTATCCATTACTTCCTTCTTTTATTAGAAAAATTAGGCATGATGCCATTTGTTATCTATCGCTTAATTTTAGGTTTTGGCTTACTTTGGTTTATCTTAGCCTAGTTCCTATCTTAGCTGAGCTTCGTCAGTCGACAATATAAATAGTACCAATTAACTGTTGAAATCATGACTATTAACATATTACCAACACAGTCGAGAATATAAATATGATTGCCATTACCTTAGATAACTTTCAGCAAATGGTTGTTGAAGAATCAAAAAATAAATTAGTACTCGTTAGCTTTTGGGCAGAGCAAGTACCTGAGAGTATTCAATTAAGAGATAAACTAGCTGTTAAATTGTCAAATTTAAGTAAACATATAACATTGGCGACAGTTGACTGTCAAAGCCAAGGACAAATTGCTCAACAATTTGGTATTCAGGGTGTACCAACAGCGATATTACTCAAAGATGCCCAGCCTCTTGATGGCCTTTCTGGACCACAAGACGATGAAAGTATCGCGGTATTTTTAGATAAACATTTACCTAAACAGGAAGATGTTTTACTTGAACAAGCGAAAGCGGCTCTTAGCGATAATCAGTTACTTGATGCACAAAATGCTATTACGCAAGCCTATCAAGTTGATAACAGTCGCGCTGATATTAAGTTAGTCTTTATTGATGTTTACTTAAAAACAGGTAAAACCAGTGAAGCGAAAGCATTATTAGATACGATAATGATGGTTGATCAAGATAGTGAATATCAATCATTAATGGCAAAAGTAGAATTAGCGGAGCAAGCAGAAAACTCTCCTGAAATAAAAGCCTTAGAAGCGCAAATTAAAGAAATGCCTAATGATATCAGCCTCAATCAGCAACTTGCGGCGCAGTACAGTCAAGTTAATCGCCAAGAAGAAGCACTAACAATATTGTTCCGATTAGTACAAGCAGGTGATGAGAGCACAAAAGATAAAAGCAAAGAACTGTTTCTAGATATCTTAAAAGCATTACCTGATGGCGCTCCTCTTGCACTTAAATTTCGTAGAAAGCTTTATACCTTAATGTACTAAATGTTGGCATATTAGCTGAAATTTTATAATTAGAACCCAATTTATAGATAATAAAAGCCTGACTCATCAATGACTCTGGCTTTTTTGCTACTTTATCATTAGGTTTTCTTATGATTTTTAGTCATTAATTACAGATTATGGAAGATGTTCACTGGCAAGATAGTCATGTGATTGCATTTCTTGTAAACGACTTAAGCAACGTTTAAATTCAAATGCTAAGCGTCCCCCACTATACAAATCTTCTAACGGTAGCTCTGCCGACATAATTAACTTCACATTACGTTCATAAAATTCATCAACTAAAGCGATAAAACGACGAGTTGTGTCATCCGTATCAGGGCCCATTTCTTTCACATTAGCCATTAATACGGTGTGATATAGCTGACTAATCTCCATATAATCTCCCTGGCTTCGTGCACTTTCACAAAGTACAGAGAAATCAAAATACACAACGCCATCACTCATTAAAACAGTTTCTAATGGACGATTATGAATCTCGATAGATTGCCCTGCTTTACCCTCATCACTCGATAGTTGCTTGAAATAGTGTTTTAAATTTTCATCCGCTTGGGCATCAAGGGGATAATGAAATATTTCCGCCTGCTCCAAGGTTCTTAAACGGTAATCAACGCCGCTATCAACATTAACTATTAGCGTATGCTCATTGATTAGTCTGATAGCTGGTAAAAAACGCTCACGTTGCAAACCATTTCGGTAAAGTTCATCTGGAATAATATTAGATGTCGCAACCAAGATTACATTGTGGGCAAATAACTCTTCAAATAAGGTACCTAAAATCATGGCATCTGTGATATCAGAGACAAAAAACTCATCGAAACAGATAATCTTTGTTTCTTGGGCAAACTTCTTAGCAATTATTTTTAGTGGATCAGATTGTCCGGTTAAGCTTTTAAGTTCTTGATGAACTCTGTGCATAAAGCGATGAAAGTGCACGCGCATTTTGTTATTAAAAGGTAAGCTATCAAAGAAAGTATCAACCAAATAGGTTTTACCTCGACCAACACCACCCCAAAAATACAAACCTTGCACCGATTGTGACTCTTGTTTTTTATAAACTTTCTTCCAACGGTTAAGTACTTTTTTAAAGCCCGAAACCGCTAAAGGTTTATTTTTTAAATCATCATATAAGCGTTGTAGATGAATAACAGCATTTTCTTGTGCTGCATCAAAAAGAAAATCATCTCTGGTTAAATCTTGCTTATACTTATCTAGAGGAGAGAGCTTTATCATTGAGAACCTATGTTAATTTTAATCAATTATTAATACGTAAAAATACACTTTATGACCTGATATCTTTACTAAGTAAATTGTTTTGATGGTAGTATAATCTATCTCGGCAATATATTTAATTTCTAATTACAATGTAAGGTACACACTATGGATGTAGTAATCGCTCTAGTTATTTTTATCATCGGCGGGGTTGGTGGTTTTTTCGCAACTCGTCTTCTTTCTAACACAAGCCAAGAGCAACGTAAATTAGCGGACCAAGTCAATAAAAGTGAAACCGCGTTAGATCAATATAAGCTAGATGTTGCCGAACATTTATCAAGTTCAGCTAAACTACTTGATCAAATGAATAATACTTGCCAAACGGCAATGAAACAAATGCAAGAAAGTACCCAATTACTGCAAAAAGCAACAACAGCAGAAGTTGAAGGTATGCCATTTTTTTCTGCTGAAACTCAGCAACAATTAGCACAAACAGCGACTTTACGTCACCAAAAACGTAGTACTGAAAGAGTAGAAGCAATGACCGAAGCACCACTTGATTACTCAGGTAACCCAAGTGGTTTATTTGATGATCAGAAACAAAAAGTTACAACTACGGTATAATTTTGGATATAATTTACTGAACTTAAGCCTTTTAATTCAGTCTATTTAGTGGTCTGTATTGAAGTTAACTGAACCGCAGTTAACTTTTTTATTGCTATTATAATAAATGTTGGAGAACTCTTAAGTATGAAAAAGTTATTTAAATTATCTACGTCATCAAAATATTCTAAATTATCCATTGTCATTAGTGCTGCATTATTTTCATCCACTTTAGCACTTACTAGCATGCCTGCTCTCGCAAACTTACCCGCTCAAGTTGATGGACATATGATGCCGAGTTTGGCTCCTATGCTTGAACATGTTACCCCTGCCGTAGTAAGTATCTCAGTAATAGGTACCCATAAAGTGCCGCAACAAAATATACCCGAAGCTTTCAAGTTTTTCTTTGGTAATAAAGGACAAAATAATAATCAAGCTCAACAGCGACCTTTTCGTGGTTTGGGTTCAGGTGTCGTCATCGATAGCGATAAAGGTTATATCGTTACCAACAACCATGTAATAGAAAATGCTGATAAAATTATGATCACGTTAAAAGATGGTCGTCAGATAGAAGCAAAAAAACTTGGTAGTGATGCAAAAAGTGATATTGCTTTATTACAGATTGAAGCAGAAAATTTAAAAGAAATAAAACTGGCAGATTCCGATAACTTACGCGTTGGTGATTTCACTGTGGCAATCGGTAGTCCCTTTGGTTTAGGGCAAACAGTAACATCTGGTATTGTTAGTGCCCTTGGACGTAGTAACTTAAACATTGAACATTATGAAGACTTTATTCAGACAGATGCCGCGATAAACAGTGGTAATTCTGGTGGAGCTTTAGTGAACTTACGCGGTGAATTAATAGGTATTAATACGGCGATATTAGGTCCTGGCGGCGGTAATGTTGGTATTGGCTTTGCTATTCCAAGTAATATGATGCACAACCTTGTCACACAAATTATCGAGTTTGGTCAAGTCCATCGTGGTATTCTGGGGGTATCAGGGCGCAGTGTTAACAGTGAGATTGCTAAAGCTATGGAACTGAAAACTAGTCAAGGTAGTTTTATTGAACAAGTAATGCCTGACTCTGCTGCAGATGAAGCAGGTATTAAAGCGGGTGATGTTATTATTGCCATGAATGGTAAAAAAATTAAGAGCTTCTTTGAACTACGCGCTAAAATTGGTTCCATTGGTGCAAATAAAAAAGTTAAATTAACAGTAATAAGAGAAGGAAAAAATAAAGTATTTACCGTTAAATTAAAGCAGGATCAAAGTGCTGATATTACAGCGGCTAGCATTCACGCTATGCTAGATGGTGCTCAATTAGAAAATGACACCAAAAGTCAGGCTATTATCATAGAACAAGTTGAACAAAACTCTCCGGCTGAAATGGCAGGCTTTAAAGCTGGTGACATAATCACTGGCGTTAACCGTAGTCGTATAAAAGATATCGCTCAGTTGCGTGATTACTTAAAAGATAAAAGTGGTGTCTTAGCGTTAAACATTGTTCGAGATAATCACTCTCAGTACATAATGATCCGTTAATACTTAATTAAGTACAGGAAACTTTAACCTGTAAGCTGATTATACTGAACTGAGCTATTCGATTGCTGGGAACAATATGATCAGCTTTTTTTATGTTACACTGAAAATATTGGTACAATATAAAATAAGATAGCCTTTGAAACTCTTCTATTCAATCAAATATACCGTTACAGCAATAAGTTACGGTGTGCTACTCGCCATCGTATTATTACTGCTTATACCCGGATTAGTCCCTGGCTTAAATAATACCAGTTTAGCCACAAGTCTTTTTAAAGGTGGACAAGCACAACAAGCGCCATTATCTTTTGCTAAAGCTGTTAGTATCGCTAGCCCTGCTGTTGTTAATATTTACTCAGAGCAAATTGAAGTGAATCCACAATACGGCCGTAAAGCCCGTAAAAGTACCCGTTTAGGCTCTGGGGTAATTATGAATACCCAGGGTTATATTCTAACTAATTTACACGTAATTCGGCAAGCTGACCTTATTCAGGTTCTCCTGCAAAGTGGTCAAATCTATCCGGCTGAACTGATAGGCTTTGATCATTACACTGATTTAGCGGTGCTAAAAGTAAATGCAATCAATCTACCGGTAATTCCACAAAGAAAAGAACAAGTATCGCTCGTTGGAGATATCGTTCTTGCAATTGGTAACCCATTAAACTTAGGGCAAACTGTCACTCAGGGTATTATTAGTGCCACCGGTCGAAATGGTTTAAGTAACACCAGTTATTTAGAGTTTTTACAAATGGATGCTGCCATCAATGAAGGTAACTCAGGTGGAGCACTTATTAACAGTAATGGTACTTTAGTCGGTATCAATTCAAGAAAATTCACGCAATCAAACCCACAGTTAACGATTCAGGGTATTTTCTTTGCTGTGCCTTATCAATTAGCTTCCAAGGTTATGCGTCAAATTATCGAAAATGGCAAAGTAGTACGTGGCTGGTTAGGCATTTCTACGACAAATTACCATGGTGAATTGAATGGTTTTATTGTTGAGACAATCATGAATAATAGTCCTGCACAAGCGGCTGGCATAGAAGTAGGTGATGTAGTCTATCAGATCGATAGTACCCCTATTAAAACTGTTGCTGCGGCCTTAGATATTATTGCTGAAACTCACCCTAATACCGAATTAACCTTTAAAATTTATCGTCAAGGTAATGCAATAGAGACCAAAGTTAAAATTATTGAGTTATCTAACTAACCTTTACACTCAAGCCTAAGTATCAGCGCTAGCTATCGATGGCCTAATCATGCACTAGTAATAAAAAAGGCAGACTGTAAGATACAGTCTGCCTTTTTTATTACTAGTGCTGCTTAACCAAGCAGCACTATAAACTAAGTCGTATTAACTAAACGTAACTAATTATAGTGCTTACGAGTCTAATTCAAGTAAATATTTTACTAAATTCTGGTAATCTTGCTCAAAATTATTTTTATCTAATTTAGTCGCATCAACTTTATACTTACCATTAACAATAATCGTTGGTACACCTGTCAATACACGTTTAGCCGTCATGTTTTTTTGGTATTTCTTCAATGACTTAGCTTTCGAGTTGACACTAAAGCTTTTCATTAGCTTATCGAACTTATCTCCATCAGCACCATTTAAAACAAAGATATTTCTTAAGTCTTTTTCTGAGGTAATTACCGCCTTTTGCACATGAATATAATTAAATACTGCGCCAACTAATTTATCGCTATTCTCTAATTGTTCAGCTACGACAATTGATTTGGTGATCATTTGTTGAATTTTAGGACTAGCGCCACGCAGAAAATCGACATGATTACGCTCAAATGTAGCATCCTTAGGTAAACTCTTTTTAAGACCATGCATGATAGGCTCAAACTTAAAACAGTGCCCACAATAAACTGAGAAGTACTCTCTCACTTCTTTTTTCTTCGTTACTGTTTCATTCACTTTAGTATATTGCTCACCCTCCGTATATTGCGTAGCGGCGGCATTTACTGATAAAGCCAACAACGGCATTAACAAAAAAGATTTTAGTATTTTATTCATTATTATTTCCTAAAGTAAAATGGCCTAGTTAAAAAGAACTAAGGCTAAAAAGTATTCAAACTTAACGGTGGTTGTTGCAAAGCTGACATTTGTTCTTTGAGCATCAGTATTTGTTGCTCCCAATATTTCTCGGTATTAAACCAGGGAAAGTTTTGAGGAAAAGCCGGATCATGCCAACGTTTACACAACCATGCCATGTAATTAACGACACGCATAGTCCTTAATGATTCTATCAAGAGAAGCTGGTCACTTTCAAACGTAAAGAACTCCTCATAGCCCATTAAAAGTGTATCAAGTTGTAACAACTGCTGTTGTCTGTCCCCTGATAACATCATCCAAAGATCTTGAATAGCAGGCCCCGTTCGACAATCATCTAAGTCAACAAAGTGAGGTCCTTCATCACGCCATAAAATATTACCTGCATGACAGTCACCATGTAAGCGAATTTTCTGCATGTCCTTAGCTGGTAGATACTGTTCAGCCGCAACCTTAATCACTTGGTCTAAAATGGTAAAAAAGGCAGTTGTTAAACTTTTAGGGACATACTTTGAGGTAATAATACTTTCACGAGCTTGATAGAGTAACTCTTCACTATTAAAACTTGGTCTCTGTATGAAGTCATTTTGTGATGAAACAGCATGAATTCGACCAATAAAACGTCCCATCCATTCTAACTGATTAAGGTTATCAACTTCAAAAATACGTCCACCTCGACAAGGAAAAACAGCGAACTGATAACCTTGATATTCAAATAAACTTTGTCCATTTACTTTAAGTGGCGCAACAATGGGTAATTCTTGTTCTGCTAGCTCAAAAGAAAAGTCATGCTCTTCAAGTATTTGTGTAAGCTCCCAACGCTGTGGTCGGTAAAACTTGGTAACGTACTTAACCAAGTTATCATCGTGAAATTGATAAACACGGTTCTCATAGCTATTAAGCGCTAACAAGCCACTATCAACACTAAAACCAGCACTCTCTATACCATCAATAATCAAGTCAGGTGACAAGGCACTAAAATCAAATGATACCATTATCGTTTATTAAAAAATCGGCTTTCTTGCTCGATTTTCGCCTCACCTTGCGGTGCAATTTGTTCAACGGTAAAAGTAATATTACTCATATATTTTTCCAACTCATAAGGGTCCACCGAAATACTAATAGGCAGTGTGTAAACAGTAGCCGCCTCAACGGTCACTTCTTGCTTACCATGCCATTGCGTATTATCAATACCTTTAACCGAGAGTTTATAGGTATTATCTGTTTGCGACATATTTAGAATTTTTAGGGTATAAACGTTCTCAATTTCACCATTAAATTTCTCTCTTGCTAGTTCAGTACGATCTCGAGTAATATCTAACGATAACGGTACACGATTAACAATTTCAAGCACTAACATACTGCTCATAATAACAAGTAATACTCCGTAACCAATGAGTTTCGAACGTACCAGATGAACTTTTTTACCTTGCAATTCATGCTCAGTAGTATAACGGATCAATCCTTGTGCATAATTCATCTTACTCATAACTTCAGAGCAAGCATCAACACAGGCACCACAATTGATGCATTCATATTGCAAACCATTACGAATATCTATGCCTGTAGGACAAACTTCAACACATAAATTACAGTCGATACAATCTCCTAATCCCATCGCTTTCTGATCATCTTTACGACCACGAGGACCACGACTTTCACCACGCTTAGCATCATACGAAACAGTTAAGGTGTCTTTATCAAACATCGCTGACTGAAAGCGCGCATAGGGACACATATGCAAACAGACTGTTTCTCGCATCCAACCAGCATTACCATAAGTAGCGAAAGTGAAAAAGACTAAAATTCCCGCCATCATCAAACTTGTATCTAAGGTGAAAACATCGATAAATAAATCTTGCATAGGTGAGAAGTATCCCGCGAAAGTCATCGCGGTAAATAAAGAAAACAATAGCCAGGCAGCATGTTTTAAGGTTTTTCGTATTACTTTATTCAGATTATTTTTTTGCTCATCTAATTTTCTCCGCTGATTAGCGGTACCTTCAATTTTTTCTTCAAACCAAATAAAAATGAAGGTCCAAACAGTTTGTGGACACATATAACCACACCAAACTCGCCCAAGAAAAGTAGTAACAAAAAATAGTAAAAAGGCTCCAAAGATACTAAACCAAGCCAGTAAGGTTAAATCTTGAGGCCATAGAGTCAGACTCCATAAGGTAAAGCGTTGTTCGCCTATATCGAATAGAACGGCTTGGTGACCATTAAACTGAAGCCAAGGAAGCATTATAAAGAAAGCAAAATACACCAAGTTCATACGTTGTCTTAGTTTTTGAAACAAACCAGAAAATTTACGGACATATATTTGATCGCCGGGCTTGTAGCGTTCTTTACCAGTATTTTTACTGCCATGGATTTTTATATTTTTAATGGGGATATGTTGTTCTACCACCACCTTATTTGTCTTAGGCGTTGAGGATGATTGGTCGTTTGCTCTCACGATGAATCCTTGATAAGCGAAAAATAACTACTAACGAGTGATGTGCTAGTATCAAAAAGAGATGATTTTATTAACAAAGCCTTACAATAGCGAATAAATTATACCGTAAATGGTCTCATTAAGATAAAATCCTCTCCAACTAATCCATTATATGACATATTATGAAAAATTTATTGTTCTTAATCGTCTCAGCTTCACTCTATTTACATTTTTATCCTAATGAGAAAGTGACACAGTTCTACAATGAAAGTAAAGGCGTATTACTTGAGAGTTTCAGTGAATTCAGTGATACAAAAATACGTTTAAAGGCCGATAAGATTTATCTTGATTTAGAAAATGAACTTGCAACTTTTTCTGAGCAAGAGATAGAGAGCTTAAAAGAAATCACCTCTTCAAGAGATAATGTTGAAGCATTTTACTTAACCGTCTGTAAAACCGACAAAAGAGACTACATTTTTCATATCAATAATGAGAAGAAAGTATGTGCAACTATTAGTAGCTACTCGAACATGCTTTAACCAGAAAGGTTAAGCATGTTTTTGATATAAATACTAATTAGTAGATAACTTTAATAATAATTTAGTAAAGCTATCACTAGCTTGTTCTTGGTCAACATGTTGTTGATTTATTACCTTCCACAACCCATTAACCATCACATCCAAAATAGGATTCTGCTGACTAGCAAAGATAACACTATCTAGTAAGTGTTGCTTAGCATTAGCAAATAGCTTGGTTTTATCCTTATTCAGCACTAATAAATCCGCCTGTTTACCAATAGCTAAACACCCGGTATTACTGTTAGTACTCTGAGCACCACCTTGAGCAGCTTGCTGCCATAAATTTTGTCCAACTGAAGCTTGTTCATCTGTGGCTAAAATAGCACGTTGTTGCTTAATAAGGCGCTGAGTATATTCAAGCCAGCGTAACTCTTCAATTGGGTTTACTGAGATATGACTATCAGATCCAATAGCAATAGTACCTTTTTCAGCAAGAAACTCAGTAGTTGGAAAAATACCATCGCCTAAGTTAGCTTCAGTAGTAGGACAAATACCAACAATGGCTTGTTTAGCGATAATACCTTTTCTTTCTACTTCATCAATATGCGTTGCATGAATTAAGCACCAATGCTTATCAAGCTCTACATTATCAAGTAACCATTGCACTGGCCTTTTACCGAAATGACTAAAGCAATCATCAACTTCTTTTTGTTGTTCACTAATATGAATATGGATAGGTGCTTGGTTATCTAAATTACGTACGTGTTTTACTGCACTTAATAGTGATGTTTTATCCACTGCGCGTAAAGAGTGTGGTGCAATACCAACATTACTATTTGAGTATTGTCCACTTAAGGTAAAGCAGTCACTTACTAACTGGTTAAACTGCTGAGTAGAATTAATAAAGCGTTTTTGGCCATCACTTGGTGCTTGCTCACCAAAACCACTGTATTGATAAAGAACAGGCAATAACGTTAAACCGATACCAGACTCTTGTGCCGCATCAAAAATAGCTATTGCCATAGTAGCTAAGCCTGTACTATTCTCTTTTGAGCTGTTGACTTCAGAAGTATCCGCGATATAAGAACTACCATCAATATCATGATGTAAATAATGAAATTCTGCGACACGGGTATAGCCCATTTTTAGCATTTCAATATAAAGTTGCTTAGCAATATTTTTTGCATCAATCTCTGTTAGCTGTGCTAAAAATTGATACATAATTTTTCGCCAAGTCCAGAAACTATCTTGCCCTTCACTGCCTTGCTCACTAAAACCAGCAAAAGCACGTTGGAATGCATGTGAATGGCAATTAACCATCCCTGGAATGATGGCTCCTTTAGCTATTTCTGCACCTTTAACCATACCAGCATCAATAGCCGTAATAATACCTTGCTCAATAGTAATGGTTTGATTACTTGCCCAACCATCATTTAATAAAATATTTTCTGCGTATAGTTTCATATTGCTCTACTAAAGTTATCTATTAATATTATTACTATTTTTCAGTATATTATTGCTTTAACGTTACTTATCTTTAGTAAAATCAGCAAGACATTGCACAAAAGTCTGTAACTTTTCTTTTACTTTAGCGGCTTTTTCTTCATTATATTGATCACTCGGCTCATCCATATAAGTATGTTGCGATAGCTCTAACTGAACCGCATGAATATTCTCTGCTGGACGACCATAACCACGGGTGATGTAACCGCCCTTAAAACGACCATTTACTACAGTAGAATAAGGCGATAGATCAAGTTGAGCTATTTTATTAATCAGTTCAGCGCTACAGCTTTTACCATTAGCACTACCAAAATTAAAGTCGGATAATTGTCCTTCAAAAAAACGTGGTACTTGTGACAATATTGAGTGAGCATCAAGTAAGATAACTTTGCCATATCTTGCTTTCATTTCAGCAAGCGTATTTTTTAATGCTTGATGATAAGGTTGCCAGTAACCATCAATTCTTCTTTGAATTTCAGTTTCATCCGGTTCATGACCGACTATATATAATGGTGACAAATCGAATGCAGTCGTCGGGCAAAGCTCAGTGCTATTTGCTCCGGGGTACAAATTTATGCCATCAATATTTCGGTTTAAATCGATAACATAGCGGCTATATTTAGGTTTGATAATCGAAATACCAAGATTTTGAGCAAAATCATAGAGCTTATCCATATACCAATCAGTATCAGGAACCTGATGACCCGTAGGTGTCATGTTACTAGCTATACTGTTGGGAATTAATTGCCCGTTATGCGGCATGCTAATTAGCATACCAATGCTACCTGTGACTAAGTCATAACTTGTATCCATATTGTCTCCTAAAAATTAGCCACCAAAAAGATTGTATATACAACTTACTAAGGCTAATTTATCACGCGTTAGTTACTGTGAGCAAGGATAGATGGAATTCTTTTAGCTTGCCCATTTTAAACTAGCTATTAAAATTTTTACTAACTACTATTATCGATAGGTTTTATCTATTAAAGTAATAGTTATAATCAGTTTAACTTAAGTAAGTTGAGCTATCATAATAGGTTCATCTTAACGAGTTAAGCCAAATGGCTACTTAAACAAAAATACTATTAACCCATAAAGGATTTCATTATGTTTAACGATATTAGCGGTCAAAAAGTCCCTGCTGTTACTTTTCCAATCATCGCCGATGATGCATGGAGTTCACGCAATTATGACGATATTTTTGCCAACAAGACGGTGGTAGTTTTCTCATTACCAGGTGCCTTTACCCCGACTTGTTCATCTTCTCATTTACCACGTTATAACGAGTTGGCACCAACGTTTTTTGCCAACGGTATTGATGAAATTATTTGTGTTTCTGTAAACGATACTTTTGTTATGAATGCTTGGGCAAAAGACCAAGATGCCGATAAAATTAGCTTTATTCCAGATGGTAATGGTGAGTTTACTCAAGGCATGGGTTTATTAGTTAATAAAGCAGAGATAGGTTTTGGAAAGCGTAGCTGGCGTTATGCTATGTTAGTTAAAAATGGCATTATTGAAAAAATGTTCATCGAAGCTGATTTACCAGGCGACCCGTTTGAAGTGTCTGATGCTGATACTATGCTTAACTTCATAAACCCTGAAGCAGCTCAAAGCACTGAAGTTGCAATTTTCACTAAGCATGGTTGTTCACATTGTACTAAAGCTAAAGCGTTATTAACTGCGCAAGGTTTACAGTATGAAGAGTTAGTATTAGGCGAAGATACTACGATTACAGCAATGCGTGCTATTTCAAATGCCGATACTACACCACAAATATTTATTGATGGTAAGTATATTGGCGGCAATGATGAATTAGTAAAATACTTTAGCTAATAAGTATTTTACTCCTAATAAACTGAGCTATACCCCAATAAAAACACAATAATGATATACTATCATTATTGTGTTTTTTTGTTTACATACTAATACTAGTTATCAATAACTAGTATTGATGTGACTTATTGGAATAAATAATGGATAACCAACCTTACAACCCTCTTCACGGCCTAACACTAAAAAACATCGTTATTGAACTAGAAGCCTACTTTGGCTTTGAAACCTTAGGTAAAACAATTAAAATTAAATGTTTTACTGATGATCCGAGTATTCAATCCACATTAAAGTTTTTGCGTAAAACCCCATGGGCCAGAGAAAAAGTTGAACAGCTTTACATTAAAAATAAAATTAAGATTCAGAATTCATTTGAATCTAATGAATTGAACTAGTTCGACAGATTCATTTGCTTCCTAAAGCAACTAATTTAATAAGATATAGCCAGACAAACTATTAAAGCACTGGCATTACAACAAAAAATATCCAATGATGACTGCAATACAAATGACTAAATAAGTAAAAGGTAAATAAGATCGTTATGTCTTTAGCTACTCATTATATTTTAACTTGGCAATGCCCTGATAATACTGGCGTTTTAGCCAAAGTATCGCAAAGCCTGTTTTTACACGGTGCATTTATTACCGAAACTTCACAGTACAGTGATCCGTATACTGAAACCTTTTTTTCACGCATTGCTTTTGATGATCGTAATTTAACCGTTTCAAGTAGTGAGTTTGTTGAGGCATTAGATGAATTAGCAAAACCACTCGCTATGCAATATCAATTGCGTAAACGTGAAGATGTGCCCAATATCCTTATTGCGGTATCAAAGGATGATCACTGTTTAGTATCATTACTAACAAAATGGCGATCTGGTGTATTACCCATCAATGTTGTTGGCGTTATCTCTAATCATCAAAATTGTCAGACGTTAAGTGAATGGCATAAAGTGCCATTTTATCATTTACCGGTAAATGCAGAAACTAAGCTCGAGCAAGAAGCTCAAATTACTGGCTTGATGACTGAGCTTAAAGTCGACTTATTAGTCTTAGCCCGTTATATGCAAATTCTCTCTGATGGTTTATGCCAACAATTACAAGGCAAAGCTATTAATATTCACCACTCGTTTTTACCTAGCTTTAAAGGTGCTCGCCCTTATCACCAAGCGCATGCTCGTGGTGTTAAAGTAATTGGAGCTACCGCCCATTATGTAACTGCTAATCTAGATGAAGGACCTATTATCGCTCAAGAAGTAAAACCAATAAATCACACTTTTACCATAGAACAAATGGTACATATGGGCCATGATTTAGAAGCGACAGCGTTGAGTCATGCGGTTAGGATTCATGCTGAACAACGCGTTTGTATTAATCGTGATAAAACTGTCATTTTGGCTTAATTTTTTCTTAGCTTAGTAAAATGTTCAATTATCTACGGCTGTAAGTAATATTGTACAGCCGTCAACTCCCCGTGACGTATAATATTTTACTAAATTAGGATAAAATTAGCCTAATTAGTCGCTTTATGATTAAAATTAGCTAATAAGCTATTTTAATAGAAGTCCTAATCATGATTAATATAGAAAAAATTCACCACGTTGCCTATCGTTGTAAAAACGCCAAAGAAACAACGATTTGGTACAAAGATAATCTGAACATGAATTTAGTGCTCGCTATTGCTGAAAATGAAGTGCCTTCAACTAAAGCACCTGATCCTTATATGCATATTTTCCTCGATGCAGGCAATGAAAATGTATTAGCCTTTTTTGAATTACCTAACTCTCCAACTATGGACAGAGATCAAAATACGCCAGCTTGGGTACAACATATTGCCTTAAGAGTGGCGAGCTTTTCTGAGTTAGTATCCGCTAAAGAAGAGCTTGAAGGTAAGGGCGTTGATGTTCTAGGACCCGTTAATCACGGTATATTTAAATCTATCTATTTCTTTGATCCAAATGGTCACCGTTTAGAACTTGCCGTCGATATTGGGACTAGTGAACAATACAAAGAGCTTAATAGAGTTGCTCACGATATGATTGAAGAATGGTCGGTGACTAAACGTGCACCAAACCATGCGGCGTGGTTACACGAACTAAACTAATTAATTCTCGCTAATTTTTATCGGCGTTATAGACGAAAAAATAACAAGCACCTTAGCTAATTACTGAGGTGCTTTTTTTGTTCGTTGTATTTAATCTGCTTATTGATAACTTATCACACGAGTATTTCTCTAACGAAAATTTTAGTTCGCGCTTTAAGTCTATAAGTAGAAAAGTTAAATTATGGATTTCCATATCTACTCTAATATGTCTATTTGATCTGTTAATAAAAAAGTAATAACGATATTAACTGACTAGCTATCCTTAAATTTATTTTTACCAAAAAATATAGACGTCTAGACGTTTAAGTGGTTATACTCTATAAATATACCTTTGTAGACAAGCAAAATAATTTAACAGGGAGTTGAAATAAATTTATTATGTTCGAAATTAAACATTTAAAAACACTAACAACCCTAGCTAGTTCTGGGAATATCCGTAAAGCTGCTGAAGAGTTATTTAGTAGTCAATCAGCGTTGTCGCATCAAATAAAAGATCTAGAGTTACGTTTAAATACGCCATTATTTATTCGTAATACATCACCTGTTGAATTTACTGACGCCGGAAAAATACTACTTAATCTGGGCGAAGAAATATTACCTAAAATAAAACAGGCAAATAACGCCTTAAAGTCACCTATATTAACGACAAGTTCGTTAAAAATAGCCATTGCATGTCATGCCTGCTTTCAATGGTTATTACCAGTAACAAGTCACTTTTTACAGGAAAACAATGGTATTGAACTTGAGTTTATTGATGAATCCTTTGAAGTTAATAAGCCAAAGAAACACAGTGATGAAGAAGTTGACATTCTTTTTACCGATGAAAAATTAGCTGAGGAAAATATCATTTACCAAGAGATTGGCCAGTTTGAAGTATTAGCGGTTCTGTCGAAGCAAGCAATGGTTAATAGGAATACAGCAGATATTAAACAAGACGCAATACAAAAGTTATCCCTTACTTTTGAAAATGAAGATACCTATCCTTATTTACTCCCTGAACACTTTAGCCGATTTACCTTACTCACCTACCCTTTACCACCTGAGCAGTTAGATATTTTTAAGTTATTTCTCACGCCAGCAAAATGCAAAGCCAATAAGATAAAGCAAGTAAACAATAGCCATGTTATGTTGCAAATGGTCTCAGCCAATATGGGCGTAGCGACTTTGCCAGATTGGTTAGTGAGCAGTGCGGCTCAACAATCACTGTTTCACTGCATGCGTCTAGGTGAAACGGGCATTCATAAAAAACTCTACGCGCGTTATGATATAAATAGTAAACAATTAGACATGATAGAAAAGCTGCTGCCTGAAGCTATCAAAGAGTTTTCTAACTTATATATTTAACTCACACTATAAAATATTGAGGTAAATATGTGGTACCAAACAGAAATAACCTTACGAGCAAGAAAGCGCGGGTTTCATTTAATCACTGAAGAAATACTAAGCCAACTACCAGAGCTAAGTAAAGTGAACGGTGGCATTCTTCACCTTTTTATAAAACATAGCTCTGCTTCCATCACCATTAATGAAAATGCGGACCCGACAGTACGCTCAGACATGGAAGCACACTTTAATCACTTTGTTCCTGAGCGAGCACCTTATTATCAACACACTTATGAAGGTGACGATGATATGCCAGCCCATATAAAAGCCAGTTTACTAGGTAATAGTCTTAGTTTGCCGATTAGTCACGGGCAATTAAATATTGGTATTTGGCAGGGAATATATTTAGGTGAGCATAGAAATCATGCTGGAAGCCGTGCGATTGTGGTCACCATTAATGGCGCGTAGAGTACTGATTCGTAAGGCCTGATTAACCTAACTAAACAGACGTTATTCCCTTGAATCTATGGTTTAGAGGTGTAAACGATAACAAACTGGATCCCCGATTAAAATACCACGGGGATGACCACTGAAAGGTTCATATCTAATGACTTAACTTCATGACAATTGAAAGGCTATATTTCAGATACTAACTATCTAACTAACAAATAACAAATAACAAATAACAAATAACAAATAACAAATAACAAATAACAAATA
>CAJWZC010000079.1 GCA_913049915.1 uncultured Colwellia sp. | reverse complement strand
CTTGGGTTAAGTATTTAAATAAACAATCAATAAACGACTCACTAAATAACAAATAACAAATAACAAATAACAAGTAACAAACAAAATACAAAAAACGAGGGGAAGTGCAATGAAAAAACATGAAATGAAATTGGGGCTATTAGCCGCAGCGGTTATCACCGCGATTTCTGGTAATGCCATGGCGCAAGATACGCAAAACGAACAGTCAAAAAAAGCTAAAGAAGAAGCTGAGCAGATAGAGGTTATTGAGGTCACAGGCACTCGCAGCGCGCTCTCAAAAGCATTATTGACGAAAAAACACGAAAATACTATCGGTGAAGGGATTTCAGTAGATGATATAGGTACGCTACCTTCGCTTGATCTTGCTGACGCGATGCAGGTAATTCCTGGCGTTCAAGTTAACCGTGAAAGTAATGATGATATGTGGCGTTCAGGTGAAATTAGCCTTCGCGGTCTACCCGGTTCTTTCACTACTTCTACCGCCAATGGCCAGACATTTGCATCGCCTTCTGGATCTGTAACGCCTAATCAAGGTGTACCAAGCGCGTTCGGTGCTTTTGCGAGCAGTATTTATGATGGCGTTTGGGTGGGCAAAAGTCAGCGTGCTGATTTGGTTGAAGGGGGTATTGCCGGTACCGTCGATAGAAAACTAACGGGGGCTCTTTCCAAGAAAGAAGGTTTTGTAGCGCGTTTGTCGCTTCAACATGAAGAACTTATGGACGAAACTGCACCAACCTACTTCATTGGTGGCAGCAAACATCTTATTGAAGACCGTCTGGCTGTATCGTTTAAATATGATAGGACGGAGGAGGAATTTCGACAAGATCAGATACAGATGCAAAAATATAAAGTGTTGAACAACTCTAAAAATGTTGTGAAATTTCCTGGACTGGATGACTGGAAAGCTGAACATAACATTAGTGCCGAAGATGAGGTCGTTATTCCAACAGGGGTCAAACAAGCTACCAAAACGCGTAGTGGCGTGCGAAATTCCTTCGCCGGTAATATCGAATTTCAGGCAACGGACGACTTTAAAGTTGGTGCCAACTTGTTATATACAGACCGAGATCTGGATTTCGCTGGGGAGAATATTGGGGTAAGTAATTATCTTAAGGATATCCGTAATTTTACCCCAACAAGCGACCCTGTACACGTTTATACAGACCCTGAGGATGGACAGAAGACCTATTTGCTTCCAGGGTATGACTTTGAGAACATTAGCATTAATCAGAACAAAGGTAGTGGTTCGTTTAGTCAGGAAGCTAAAGGTGTAGTCCTGTATGCGACTTATACTCCAGATGACTGGGTCATTGATGCCTCTTTCGCCAGTTCCGATGCTACCTTCGTGAGATGGGGAGCCAATAATAGGCATGACAGCGTTGGTATAGGTGGTGGCTTGTCAGATGGTTCTACGGGCTCAGTTTACACTGGCCTTGGTAATATTGATAACTTTAAGGTTAACTACGACGGTGTCGATGCGGATCTTAGTCTGCCATATGTGATTCCCCCAGGTAATCATTATGCTCAAACTGCTGCCGATTATAAGAACCCCACAGCCGCGAATCAAAAAATCTACAATACCGGTAACGAGGTTTTCCGTGACCGTACAGACACAGGCTTTAATCTTGATTTTGAAAGAGAGCTCTACCTAGGGCCTATCGAAAGTGTTAAATTTGGCGCACGCTACAACGAACAGGAAGTTGAATCGTATATTTACTACTATAGTGTTGGGGGTCTCAGCACCGCACATCTATCAAATGATATGTTCGAAGTAGCGACAGCCGAGCAAAACAACGACTTTTTTGGTGGTCATGCACCAGGAGCAGATACGAGTGGGTGGCTAACTCTTGCTGATAATGCCTCGTCTGTCTGGTTTCTTGATGGTGTTGATAACCCGGAAGGTTATGCAACATCGCCATACTCTGGTCATGTTTACCAGTTGAACAAGAACAGCGAGAACCAAAAGGGACAAGATAAATATGGCTTCACCACAACCAAAATCAAGGCACTGTACGCTTTGGTCAATCTTGATACCGAAGTGTTTGGTTTCGAAATGCGTGGTAATGCCGGTGTTCGCTATGTAGAGACAGACCTTGAAGGTTCTGGCTACTCGAATGTAAACGGTGTGTATGAACCAGACACAGCCAAGAGTTCTTATGACAACTTTTTGCCATCGGTCAACCTGAGATTTGCGCTGACTGAAGACTTGTACCTGCGTGCTGCCTACTCAAAGGCGATTAATCGTCCAAATCCGGCTGGCTTTACACCGGGTAGTACAATCACTGAGAATGAGTATGATGGGGATGACCCTGAGGGCATGAACAGAGTCAGTATTAACCTGCCGGAAACAGAGCTTGATCCCTATACTGCTGATAACTATGACCTGTCTTTAGAGTGGTATAACTCTGACAGCGGCCTTGTTTCTCTAGCTCTGTACCGCAAAGAACTGAAAGGCTACTATGATAAAGAGTTATATTGTCCCGCAGACGGTGGCGGTTATGGCTATGGCACTATGGAACTCGTTGATGTTGGTGGCGGTCAATTTGACTGTATCACCTCCGAAGGCTGGAAGGCGACCATAAATCAGGTTGTTAATCTTGATGATACCATTACGATTGATGGCATGGAGCTTTCTGCTCAGCAGGATCTCAGTTTCCTAGAGGGTTGGGTTAGTCACTTCGGTGGTCGTGCCAGCTTAACACTCATTGACAATGGTGGTGAGAATGAAGCGGGTGATCCGCTGAATGTCCCAAGTATCTCTGACAAATCCTATAATCTTGTCGGATACTGGGATAATGGCACAGTCAGTGGCCGTTTGGCTTATAACTGGCGTTCTGAATACGACAAGCAGGTTTCTAGCGGCTACACTAGCTTTACCGACAAACAGGTAAAAGCGCGTGGACAGTTAGATGCAAGTATTCGCTATAATGTCAACAGCAACCTGGTTCTGAGTTTGCAAGCATTCAATCTGACGGAAGAACTGGTCGAAATATACATGGCTGATGATCCTAGGATGATGAATAATATCAACTACGACGGGCGTACCTACAAAGCTAGTATTGCATATAAGTTCTAAATAAACGGGAGATCTGGCTGGGGCGCATGCGATGTTTTGCGCCTCGGTTATACCAAGTCCATTAAGTTAGTTCCCACTCAGAGCTTGCTAGCGTTTTGAGAACAAATAGAATTTTTTTGCATATAGTCACTCTATATGAAAGAAATTCTGTGCGGTTATCGAATCGCTGGAAAGCTCCCAAAGGGCGAGTTTAAAAGGCTTACATGCAGCGTTATTGATTTTGATAAGGGAATAACCATTATCTACAATCAATGCCTTGCCTCTAAGACTTTTAACTCTCGCTGAGTGGGAAGAAACTTATTGGAATTGGTATTAATTATCGTCCTGAAACGAACCGTCAACCGTTAAGTTATGTGAAAATTGTTATAGTTGCAATAAAGACCAGTCGGCTCTTAGATTAGACAGCCCCTATATACCTGTAATCATTGCCTTGTTGGTATCTGGTGATCAATCAAAGCGTAACCGATGCTAAAGGTGATTTTCATAAAATGTAACACTCTCTGAAATTGATAGACAAAATGTAGCTTTCGATTTATCAACATTTAAAAATTAGCAAATAAAACTGTAATGGAAACAAAGCTGTAATGAAAAATATTTTACAAGGTATATTAATCGCAGTAATCGTGGTGGCTTGTATGCCGTCAAAAGCTCAAGCAGCTGATATCACAAAATATCATTCGCCGGTATTACAACAAGACTATGTTTACCAGGCAAAAAATATTGATAAACACATCTTAGAAGCTGCCAAAACCAAACAAGCGCGTATTCAGTTAGCTTTTGAGAATGCTTCCGGTGAAGGATTACGAGAAGCTTTTCTGCCCTTGTTTGCGGATTTGTATCTCGGTAAAAATTTGGCTGAAACCAATAGTAAACTATTGGAACTATTCACCACCGACGATACAGCACTGCAAGAAAAATACCGATTAAATGACCCCTGGGGTTTGGCGTTCAAACAAATTGCTTATCACCTGTATTATTCATTTGGCAAGAAAAGCAAACGTTTCCCTGGACGCTTAACGCCAGAAACTGAAAAAGCCCTGTTAGAATTGTTGTGGAAAAAGAGCCTATACAAGAACGATATTCATATCGCCAGAGAAAGTACTTGGTGGATGGTGGGTAGTGAAAACCATGACATTGTCGCTAAAGTTAATAACTTGATCTCATCACAAATATTTATGAACGAGCCTGATTTTAAAGATCGTGTCTATCCTGATCTAGGCACAGGTGCTGGCGAGCAGTACTGGTTCCATCACATGTATGGAAAAAACAGATTAACCGGGCCACATGGACGGGCAAATAATAAGGATGGCAATGAGTATACCGCAGCTGAGCATTATTATGAATGGGTTAACTACTTTGAAGCGTTTTTTACCCAAAGAGCAAAAAGAGGTTTTTTCCTTGAAATGGGCTCGTATGGTTATATGGCGGTGACTATGTCTTACCTTACTGATATATATGACTTGGTAGATGATGAACATCTAAAAAATAAAACAGAAGATTTTCTCGATTTAGCCTGGGCAGACTGGGCGCAAGAACAATTGCATGGCGTGCGAGGCGGGGCAAAAACCCGTGAAAAGAAAGGCACCCGATGGGACGATTCCATGTACCGATTTGCCCGCTTTTATAGTGGCGGTGAAGGCGACTCGTCATCACATTTCTTTGCCCAATTATTGAGTGATTATCAATGGAAACCCATCCTCTGGCAGTTGGCGCTAGATAGAGAAGGTCGTGGGGAGTTTGCATCAATTCGCCGCCAACCTGGTGAAGCAGAAGCGAAATTACCGCGTCCATTGGGCACAGAGCGAAGCATGCTGGTGGATACTGAGTCTCGATTTGTACGTTACAGTTGGATAACGCCAGATTACATTTTGGGTTGTCAAATGGACTATCCCTTAGCACCGCATAGTCATTTAAGCATTCAAAACCGCTGGCAGGGCATGACATTTAAAGGCGAGCAAGGACCTCGCGTATTTCCATCGGCGTTAAAAGTAGATGACTCAGGAGAATTCCAGCCATACGCAAACGGCTATACTCGCTGCGTGCAAGACAAAAACGTAATGATTGTCCAGCAAAGCCGAGGTTTTACGGTAGTGAATCCCGATTGGTACCCTAACAAATCTCGATCAAACCTTGATTATGGGGTTTATATCGGCAAAAAGGTCGACAAAAGCGTAGAAAAACAGGGCTGGATTTTTGTGCAGCACCAAGATGCTTATCTAGCAATAAAGCCAGTTATGGGAGAATATGCCAATGGCTGGACAATACTACAGGACGAAGCGTCAAAGGGTTTTCATAGTGAAATCATTAAGGATAGCTACACCTGGAGTAAAAACAAAGAGTTGATCACTCTGAAGGATAAGTATGCCGGCGTTATATTTGAATCTTCTCGTCGCAAGCATTACAACACCCTGAATGATTTTATCGCGGCTATTTTGAAAAACCCCATCGCGCTAGAAAAAACCGTGGTGCCCGGATTTCATATCCTCAAATATACTGGTCTCAATGGCAGTGAATTTTATTTCAACCTGGCTAATAATGAAATTCCCATGGTCAATGGCAAAAGCATTGATTACTCACCGAAAGAAGTTTTCAATAGCCCTTTTGTACAATCTGACTATAACAGTGGCGTGATCAAGCTGAAAACAAAAGAGTTGGCGTTGTCGCTAGATTTTAACGATGAAATTTGACCAAGCCCAACAGAAAACCTTGTCTATTGGATTGATTGGCGACGCTACCCTTGCCAGTACTTAACTATGCAAACAATGGCGAATCAATGAATCTCAACGTTAATAAAACGGCTAAAAGAAGAGCAATAAAATGAATACTGACAGAATAACCTTACTATTAATACTGTGCCTCGCCATAACAGCCTGCGTGACAACAAAGAACTCAAAGACAAGTAACACGCCTGATTTCATCAGTTTCAAAGAAGCTGATGACATGCTCTTCAAAGACGCTGATGCCAGAAAGTGGCGGGAAGTTTTTCATGACCCATTGACCGGAAACTGGAAGCAGCAATGGACTCTGGACGGTGAGGTTGCCACCGCTGTTACAGGATCCGAGGGGATCGACTTGACCGCGGGCAAAGAAAGGAAGGACTCTGATCACATGGTTTTGTGGACCAAAGACGAATTCGAAGGAGACGTAAAAATTGAATACGAATTCACCCGTCTGGATACGGTAAGCGGAGGTGGCGTAAACATACTCTATATTCAGGCCACAGGCAGTGGTCAGCAGCCTTATAAAAAGGATATTGCTAAGTGGGCAGAGCTCCGGCGTGAACCCGCGATGAAGCTGTATTACGATCGCATGAACACCTACCACATCAGCTATTCCGCCTACCCAAATAATGAGAGCACGACAGACGACTACATCCGCGCCCGGCGCTACATGCCTCATAAAACAGGACTCAAAGACAGTGATCTAAAACCAGACTACTTCAAGAGTGGATTCTTTCAAAGCGGAGTTCCCCACAAGTTTACTGTTATAAAGAAAGATAGAGATATCTACATGCGCATCAGCAATGCCCAACAGACAAGCTACTTCCACTGGCATAATGATAAACTGCCCATCATCACAGAAGGCCGCATCGGCTTGCGCTTGATGTGGACAAGGGCTTCAAGGTTTAAGAATTTTAAGGTGTCAGTGCCAAGGAAATAAAATGAAAAATAATCTCATTAAGAAGGAAGCACCGCTTCCACCCTGAAGACTTAATACGTACGCTGCCCCCTAAAAAAGGACGACAAGCACAATGAATATAAAAATACACTACCACTCATCAAAAGGTGCACAAGCACAATGAATATAAAAAAACTATTAGCGGCAATACTGCTCATCAGCACTTCCGCATGTTTCGCCGATGATAAACCCCTCGATTACTGGGATGAAGAAATCAGGCTTTTCGGCATCAGTAGTGCAAAACATAACATCGATAGCTCTGCCCAAAAAAGCGGTAACAAAAAAATACCCGCCTTCGCCTACGATCTGAGCGACAAAGTTAATGGAGACTTCAGCGTGACCTATACGCCTTCTCTCGGGGAAAATGCTGCGCGCTTCGGTTTTATGACTCAGCTCTGGGGTAACTATTTTGAGCTTAATGATAATTTCAGCCTGAGCTTTCAAATGAAAGTTTCTGATAAAAATGCCTCGAACGAATGGAAGGTATCCATACTCGATTCTAAAAACCGCGTGGCAACCACTACCCTAAAAGGTGCAAACACAAAAGGTAAGTGGCAGGCATTTTCCATTTCACTGAAGGGCTTTAAAATGCCGACAAGCTTTGACATGAACAGCATCAAGCTCGTTCAATTTGAAGCCGGTAAATTCTCAGAAAACGCCGTCATAAAATTCGACAAAATCGCTTTTACAGGGGAAGGTAAATTTCTCGGCATTAGCGACAAGCCTTTAAAACAGCGAATGGATGAAGTTGAAGCGACAAATCAAAAACGCATTAACGCTTCTATGGAGCAGCATGCCCGCAAGGCTCCTTTTCCTCTATTAACAGCTTTTGCCTTAATGTATTTAAATAAAGATCTGGATAAGGCTAACGAGATAGCACTGAAAGGATTTGAGGCGGCAGCAACGGCGGACCACTGGGGTCTTTTTCAGAACACAATGATCATCAGGATGTATTATTACTTTTCAAGCACAGCAGGCAAATTCAAAGGACGCATGAGCGAAGAAGCAGAAAAGAAACTTCTCGACGTTCTCTGGGAACGCACTTACGAAAAAAATGATATTCACTGGGCACGCCAGTCCACCTGGTATCTTGACGGAAGCGAAAACCATGACTTGAACGCAAAGACCAGCAGCCTGGTCTCTTCACGTATCTTCATGAATGAGCCTGATTACCAAGACCGGATATACCCGGACTACGGTTTCGGCGGTGGGTATTTTTACGGACACTCGGGTTATTTAGGTCAAAACCCCGGTGATCGCACAAAAAGCAGTGGCGGACGAGCCAATCTCAAAGACGGAAAAGAATATACCGCAAAAGATCATTACCATGCGTGGCTAAAGTATTTTAAAACATACTTTCCGGAACGCGCACGGCATGGATTTTTTGTCGAAAATTATGCTCCCGGATACAGCAAACACACCTGGAATATGATTGATCTCGCGCGCTCCTTCGGCGGCGATGAGTCTTTGAGCAGCTTAATCGACGACTTTGCAGATTTATACTGGGCAGCCTGGGTACAAGCGGCACCGGGCGGAATTCTTGGCGGACCAAAAACCAGACATCATAGCAAAGCTACTGACTGGGATTCAAATGCCAGGATGATTAGCGTTAAGCTGGGAAGCAAGGGTAACAACCACGTCTGGGGTTACTGGAATGAACTCAGCAGCTACAAACTGCCTAAGGTGGTCTGGAAAATGGCGCTCGACCGCGAGGGTATGCAACGATTCGTCTACAAAAGCAGAGGTATCGGCGAGGAAGTCAACAAACTGCCGCGCCCTCCTGGCACCGAAAGAAGCTTGGTTATCGAACCCAATTCACGCTTCCTTAAATACGTCTATGTTACTCCGCAGTACACACTCGGAACACAGATGGATTACCCCCTGGCTGCACATTCACACTTAAGCACCGCCGGGCGCTGGCATGGCATGACTGTGGCAGCGGATGCCAAGGCACGCATTGTGCCTGTAGGCATCGGAGTAGAGCCAACGAATCCAGTAGTCATTTCAAATAAGGTAGGTAAAATCACGATGGAGTTGATGTATAAAACATCACAGCATGAAAATACCTTTATATTCCAAAGGACAGAAAATTATCTCCTAATCGATCCGGACTGGTTTCCTCTTAAAAATTTGCAAAGCAAACAGGGAGTTTATGTCGGCAACGCTTGGGATAGCGTAAAAGAAGATGCAGGCTGGATATTCTTTAAAAAAGGCGATGTCTATGCAGGGATACGCCCGGTGGTTCGAGACGTTGACTTTGAAAAAGCAAAGATGGAGAAGATCCGCCCCGGAAACAGCAGCTTTATGAGACCACACTTCGATGCGACGGTTAAAATGAATGAGCACTCGTACGCCTGGAATGAAGATAAAAGCATTATCCTGCTTAACAATGACTTTACCCCGGTAATTATACAAAGCGGCGACAAAGCACTGTTCGGTAGTTTCGCGAGCTTTATGCAGTCTGTAAAAAATGCGCGCCTAGAACTCTATAATACAGTCGTGCATGAGTTCGATGAACTCGTTTACACGCCTCCCGGAAAGGATGCCCCTGAAATGATTTTCAATGCAGGCAATATGGAAATTCCCAGAATTGGCGGTGAGTATATCAATTACGAATACCCGATGACCTTCGACAGCCCGTATATTAAATCAAATTATGGCAGCGGCGTCATCAGCGTAAATTACGGCGGCGAATCAATGAACCTCAACTTTAACAAATAACGCTAGCAGGCTTGCCCGTGCTGGATAGTGTTGATAGGGCGAAGCCCTGTCGGTACTGTCCAGTACTAGTGTTTTCAAGCTTTTCAAGCTTTTCGTTAGCTTTTCGTTAGCTTTATCGCAAGCTTTATCGCAAGCGATAAAGCTTTGGGTTACATTAAAACGCGCTCGCTTGCCGCCGAGATATTTATCAAATAACGCTAGCAGAAAAGGAAATAAATTGTGAAAAAATGTATTGGACCAGCCATGGTGATCAGTACTGCGCTGTTGGCGCTTTCTGGTTGTACGACTGAGCAGGCAGGTGCTACTTCGACAAAAGCAACTGAGGCTGCTATACCAGCGCAGCAAGCTAGCTCAAAGCAAGCCAGTGCACCTAATATTCTTTTTATCATGTCAGATGATCATGCAGAACGGGCAATTAGTGCTTATGGCCATGACTTGATCCAAACACCGAATATTGACCGCATTGCAGCGGGCGGCATGTTATTTGAAAATGCCTTTGTCACAAATTCAATCTGCGGACCATCACGGGCTGTTATGTTGACGGGTAAACATAGTCACTTAAATGGCTTTAAGAACAATTATAATACCTTTGATAATACCCAGGTTACCTTTCCAAAAATCTTGCGTAAAGCGGGTTACCAAACAGCCGTGATTGGCAAGTGGCATTTAAAATCCGCGCCAACAGGATTTGATACCTGGGCCGTGCTGCCGGGCCAGGGGGATTATTATAGCCCGACCTTTAAAACAGCCAATGGCAATGTGACGTATAAAGGGCAGTATGTTACCGACCAGATCACCAATATGGCGCTGGATTTTCTGCAACAGCGTGATAAGTCAAAACCCTTTGCCCTGTTGTATCATCATAAGGCGCCGCACCGTAATTGGATGCCAGATACCAAACATTTAGCCAATAAATCGCTGCGCAAAAAATTCCCAGTGCCGGCCAATTTCTTTGATGATTACCATACTCGCCTTAACGCCGCCGTGCAAGATATGCAAATATCAGATATGACACTGTCCCATGATATGAAGCTGCAAAAAGGCACGTTTGAAAAAGAAACCGGTACGGGTGGCTTTGGTGATGCTAAAAACTTTGATAAAGAACGTTTTGTCGACTTATGGATCAAAGAGCTGGGCCGTATGACGCCAGAACAACGCGCCATCTGGGATGAGTATTACCAAGATATTAGCGATGAGTATCATGCAGTAAAAGACGATGCCAAAGCCCTCGCTTTATGGCAATACCAGCGTTATATGCATGACTATATGGGCTCTATCAAATCGCTTGATGAAAACATTGGCCGCGTGCTTGATTATTTACAAGCGCAAGGGTTAAGTGATAATACCATCGTTGTGTATACCTCTGATCAAGGATTCTATCTTGGCGAGCATGGTTGGTACGACAAGCGCTTTATGTATGAAGAAAGCATGTCTACGCCGCTTATTATTAAATACCCAAATGGTGTGAAGGCCGGTGTGGTTAATACCTCTCTGGTACAGAACTTGGACTTTGCGCAAACCTTTCTTGATTATGCCGGGCTAGTAGCGCCAAGCGATATGCAGGGCAAGTCGCTAAAACCTCTTTTAGAAGGCAATACCCCCGATGATTGGCGTGATGGCTTGTATTATGAATATTTCCAGTACCCTGGCACGCATAACGTGGGCTTACACTATGGCGTGCGAACTGATCGTTATAAGCTGATCCATTTCACCGGCGATCTTGAAAGCTGGGAGCTTTTTGATCTTGAGAAAGACCCGAGTGAGATGACCAATGTATACGCAAATGTGCAGTACAAAGATATTCAAGCGGATCTGCATAAACGCTTAGAGGACCTTCGGCTGCAGTATAAAGCGAATTAACGGCGAATATAAAAGGGCAGCTGGTGCTGCCTTTTCCATAAAGCCGAGTCATAGGTTTAAATGACTCGTACTACAAATTAAAGGGGGAATTAACATGAATTTGGAAGACAAAAATAGTAGACGATCATTCATCAAAAAATCAGCAGCCGCGGCTTTTGGTATTGCCATCGTTCCTCGGTTTGTCCTTGGAAATGGTTATGTTGCACCGAGTGATAAACTTAATATCGCCGTGATAGGTGGCGGTGGTAAAGGTTTTAGCGATGCCATGTACGCCTATGCCAATGGCTATGTGAATATTACGGCTATTTGTGATGTAGATTGGAGTAGGGCAGAAAAGTTATTTAAACAATTCCCCAAAGCAAAACGTTATAAAGATTATCGAGTCTTGTTGGATGAGATGAAGGATATTGACGCTATCACGGTATCAACTCCCGATCACAACCATGCAATCATAACGCATGCAGCCATGCAACTTGGTTTAGACACCTATGTGCAAAAACCGCTCACCCATAACATCCATGAAGCCCGAGTATTAACCCAAGCGGCTGAAAAATATAAAATTGTCACCCAGATGGGTAATCAGGGCGCTTCTTCTCGCGGTACTAATACCATGATCAAGTGGTTCGATGAAGGCCGCATTGGCGCGGTTGATTTGGTACATGTCTGGACAAACCGACCTGTTTGGGCACAAGGCATTGCGAATCCCAGCGACAAAGTCGCCATGATCGACGGACTAGCATGGGACAACTGGATTGGTCCTGCAAAATACGTCGACTATCATCCCTCTTATCACCCGTTTAGCTGGCGTGGCTGGTGGAATTTTGGCACTGGCGCTTTAGGCGATGTAGGTTGTCATTTAATTGATCCCCCATATCGTGTGTTAGGCCTTGGTTATCCAACAGAAGTAGAAAGCAGTGTGGGCACGGTATATGCGGGAAGGAAACGTCCTCACTATCCAGACAGTTGCCCACCGTCATCACGCACCCAGTTAACTTTTCCTGCCACGGCTAAAAATCCTAAAAAATTGAAAATGACTTGGACCGATGGTGGCTTAAGGCCCTTCCATCCAGACCTTATTCCTGCTGACCATCCCTTGGGCGAAAAAGACAGCGCCAATGGCGTTATTATGATGGGAGAAAAAGGCATTATGATTTGTGGTATGTATGGAGATAACCCCAAGATATACCTGAATACCGGTGAAATTATCACTATGCCTGAGGAGAATGAACAGGATAAAGCAAGAATTATTCTGCCGGCTCATGGTCATCATCATGATTGGGTAGAAGCCTGTAAAGCAGGTTTTGGTAGTAAAGAGCATAAAGCACTAACCTCATCCTTTGATATTTCTGGCCCGCTTACTGAAACAGTGCTAATGGGGAATCTGGCACTTCGCAGTTATGCATTACGTGGTGAAAAAGTACAGGTTGGCAAGCGAACACGTTTTAGCTATCCGGGTCGCAAGAAACTGTTATGGGACGGTGAAAATATGCGTATTACAAACTTCGAAGAGGCCAACCAGTTTGTCGGGCGAGAATATCGCAAGGGCTGGCAGCTTTAAACCTCTGGCGCGGCTATTTAGATTTGACCCGCTGCCTTACAACTTTAACAAATAACACTAGAAGAAAAGGAAATAAATTGTGAAAAAATGCATTGGACCAGCCATGGTGATCAGTATTGCGCTGTTGGCGCTTTCTGGTTGTACTACTGAGCAGGCAGAAGCTCCTTCGACAAAAGCAACTGAGGCTGCTGCATCGACAGCAGCAAAGGTGGCAAAAAAACAGCCCAAGCATATCATTGTTATCATGACCGATGATCAGGGTGGCTGGGACTATGGCTTTATGGGTAATCAGATATTAGAGACGCCCAACCTCGACGCCATGGCATCGAGAAGTGCACGCCTTAGCCGCTTTTATGTCAGCCCGGTTTGCGCCCCAACGCGCGCCAGTGTATTGACCGGCCGTTATAACTACCGCACCCGAGTCATAGATACGTGGGCTGGCCATTCCTCCATGGATCCCAATGAGATCACTCTGGCTGAAGTACTTGGCGATGCGGGTTACACCTCAGGGCTGTTTGGCAAATGGCACTTGGGTGACAGTTACCCCATGCGACCACAGGATCAAGGGTTTGATGAAGTGCTTATGCACCTTGGCGGTGGCATTGGCCAATCTAGCGACCCCATCGGCGCAGAAGGTAAATACACTGACCCAACGCTTTTTCATAATGGCGAAGAAGTATTGATGAAAGGTTATATCACCGACATTATCTTTGATAAGGCCGCCGATTTTATCGCCAACAATGTTAAAAACAACAAAGCCAGCTTTACCTATATTGCCACCAATGCGCCCCATGGCCCCTATCATGATGTGCCAATGGCCTTGTTGAAGAAGTATCAAGGCAAAGATGTGGCCTCAACCCTCGTCAGGGAAAAAGACAAAAAGAATAAAAAGATGGTAGATACTACCGCCCGTGTCTATGCAATGATTGAAAATATCGATGATAATGTCGGTAAACTGTTTCAACGCTTAAAAGATCTTGACGCCTTTGACAATACCCTGGTGCTGTTTTTAAATGACAATGGCCCCAACACCCTGCGCTATGTCGGTGAAACTTCAGAAAAGAAAACCGATATAGGCGATGGCGGCATTCGCTCGCCGCTGCTTGCCCACTGGCCAACACGATTAAAGGCAGGCACAGTCAATGACCGTATCGCTGCCCACTACGACTTGTTTCCAACCATTTTAAGCGCAGCAGGCATTGCCCTGCCCAAGCATAAAATAGACGGGGTTAACCTGTTACCGCTGCTTGAAAACAACGCGGATAACTGGCCAGACAGAAAACTGTATCTACAGTGGCACAGAGGCGCGTCTGCCCACCTTTATGAACATGCAACGGTGATCGGCCAAACCCATAAATTGTCATACAAAAGGAAAGAGGGTATTGCCCGCCTGCACAACTTGCTCAAAGATCCAGGCGAGCATAATGATATATCAAAACAACAACCTGCTATTCTAGAAGAGTTTGTGGCCGATTATGAGGCCTGGTTCAAAGACGTAGGCTCCACACGCCCGGATAATTATGCCCCGCCTAAGATTCATGTAGGTAACAAGGCCGAGCCCCGCACACTATTAACTAGTCAGGACTGGATCAACTTAGCAGGCACGCCCTACGGTTCGAATCCAAAAAATACTATCGGCAACTGGCCAGTGATTTTTGACCGCGCAGGCAGCTATAACTTCACCGTTTATCCAAGTGCAGTGAAATCTGATCAGCCAACAGATCTAGATTTTTCGATTGCGGGACAACACTTAACGATCAAGCTTGATGCTGGCGTCACCGTGCATACATTTAAAAATATAGCCATCACTGCAGGCGAGCAAACAGTGGCGGCATCTATCAAGCCGGGCAAGATAAAAATAGGTGTCCACCAAATTCATATTACACGCAATTAAGCTCTCGACTTTTAAGCGCTCTAATTTAAGGTATGATGATCGTACCTTAGATTAGGTTTACGCCAATTATTGAGGACTTGTCTTGTTACGCCGCTTTAACCCGGAAATCAAAAGGCCCTATATTAAAAACATCATCACGTTGCTGGCACGATATGAAGATCAACGGGTGAAATATTTGGAGAGCGAATAATGACGAGTAAACAAACGTTTGATGCAAGCCTGTACAATATCAGTGTCCGAAAGGGAAATTTTGATGGGGATATTACCTTTGAGGCGACTGTCAAAGAATTGCCTGATGTTGCCGAGTATGCAGCTACTCATGAAGAAGCCTATCTGTTGGCCGATGTAGTTGTGCCTAGAGTATAGAATCTCTCTATCGAAAAGGGGATTCCTCGTTTCATGCGAGATACCCTATTTCAAGCAGTAATTCATCATAAATCCATTCTTTGAATTATTTATCGCCAATGATACTTTAAAAAATCGACTTGACCCCTTTGTCTCATTATTTCACCGCCTCGCTGTATTGATGGATGGGATCTTGTTCCTCTGACGTTGTGCCATCGCCAAAATCCCATTGCCAGCTATCAACCTTGTCTTCTATAACGATAATCATATATTAACTTGTAGACATTTTCGATTGTGTCTTCGTTTTTAGCTCCTTCAGCGATTAACTCTGCTTCCTAGGTCGTTACAAATGAATAACAATATAATCGACAACAATATGTGCTTTAAATGGTTTTTAGTCGAAAGTTCTGATCGCTAGGAGGGCAAATAGTTCGATGTTTATCCAGAGTTCAGCTTATATTAGCCGTCAATTATTACAAACACATTTTGAATCAATTTGATTGTTTGTGATTGTGTTGGTGGTTCATTGATCGAGTAGGGTTATTTATTGACCGAAAAAAGTTGTTTATTGACCGAATAAGGTTGTTTTTGTGGATTGACTGTTGTAATTTGATGTTCTGTATTTAGCAAAAAAATCAAAAAAAGAAGTAAAACAGCAATAAACGACTAAACAACAAGCAACAGACAAAATAAAAAAATGAGGGGAAATGATAATGCAAAATAAACCAACATTAATCAAGAATACTAAAAAGTTGATCTGGTCTTCCGCAATAGCTCTGGCAGGTCTGACGAGCGCCATAGAGGTGAATGCCGCGGTCCACTGGAGTATGGAAGCCGAAACATTGTCAGGGACAGTACTTGATAGCCTTCTCGGGGTCGACGGGCCCGAGCTAGAATTGAAAAATGGTGCGTCTGTGAGTGCCGACGGAAATTCCGCCACGGGTAACGCGCTCAGATTCGATGGTGTTGATGATTTTGCCGTTATCAGCCATGACGCTTACGACTTCGACCACACCAATGTGCGCATTGAACTTTCCGTCAAAGTGGATAACACAACACTTATAAACAGCATGGCGTTTGATCGCTGGGGTCAGTTGGTCATAAGAGTGACCAATGACGGTCTAAAATTATTGATCAAAGAGGCGAACAACGTCGGAATTACGACTAAAGGTATTAACATTGCTGGATGGGACTCCAGCCAATGGAATCATATTGCCGTGCAGGTTGTAGGAGACAATCTTATTGTGTTGGCAAATAATGTTAATGTGCTTGATTATACGCTCAACGGCGGGCTGATCGCGTCCCCGGGTCAAACTCTCACCTATATTGGTCAGCGCTATAATGGTAATGAACGATTCGAAGGATATATCGATGAAGTCAAGATCATGGATCCTATTTCTGTAGGCGATGTACTCGCGCCAGTACTTAGTGTACCAGTTGATATAACTATTGATGCTACCGACGCAAATGGCACGGCAGCAACAAACGCAGACATTACCGCGTTCTTAATTGCCGCAACGGCCACTGATGATATTGATGAAAACGTTGTTGTTGAGGTTACCATTAACGGTGCAGCAGCAGAGCAAATCGACGTTTTCCCTCTGGGCCCAACCATAGTGACCTTTACCGCAACAGATACGGATGGTAATTCAACTTCCAATACTGCAACTATTACTATTGCTGATTTATCTGCCCCAGTGATTATTTTACTTGGTGATAGTTCACAAACAGTGGCACTTTATGGTACCTATACCGAACAAGGTGCTACCGCACTGGATAATGTTGATGGTGATATTACCGATAGCATCACTGTTTCAGAGACTCTAGATACCTCAGTAGCAGGGACTTATACCTTAACTTACGACGTTAGCGATGCGGCTGATAATGCTGCGGCACAAGTTACTCGTCAAGTAGTAGTCATTGAACTTGATAGTGATAGTGATGGTGTTCCAGATCATGAAGATGCTTTCCCATATGATGCCACTGAAACAGCAGATACCGATGGTGATGGCACTGGTGATCACAGCGATCTCGATATCGATGGTGACGGCGTATTAAATGAAAATGACGATGATATTTTTGTCCCAGTGTATCTAGAAAATGATCTAGATAGAGACGGTGTTCCAGATGATGATGATTGCGATGGTGTGAATATTATTTAATGCTAACTAATAACTATAATTATAACTATAGGTCTATATTTATGAAAAAATTATTTATGAAAAAATTATTTATGACAAGATTATTTATCACAGCTTTTGTGCTTGGTTTGGCATTCAATGCAAGTTCCGCGACTATTGAACCGGAAGTCCAAAACGTTCTCGATGGTATTCAGAACCGTCAGGAGGGTGTATTACAAAAACAGGTGAACAAAGTTTTTCCTGCGACAGGTTTGTGGTCGACTGAAAACTTCGCTCTCGCGGCATACTGGCTTAACCAGGATACAGCGCTGGCTGATCAGCAACTCATTGACAGAGCTAATGAATATATCCCTAAAGTTGCAACGGAAGAACAACTGCACTGGCATATGTATTTATGGGGGAGAATCTATTTGCTTTATTCATCGGAAAGTAAATACTTCCCGGGCAGAATGAGTGAAGCTGCCGAAAATGCCGTGCTTGAATTCATGTACACATGGCTTAAAGAGCATGTAACATCAGAAGTGCCAAGCCAGCCTTTATGGGACTACTGGGGAAGTGAGAATCACCATATTCAAAAGTGGTCGAG
>CAJWZC010000078.1 GCA_913049915.1 uncultured Colwellia sp. | reverse complement strand
AAAATTGGCGAACTTGGCGTTTTAATTGAAGCGATAAACATGCAGTCAGATGGCTTTAAAGAGCTCGATGGCGGCGGCTCTACATTGTATGGTAACGGTGATGGCAATACCGGTTTTGATAAAAATGACATCATGGCTAAATTTCGTTATGACTTAACCACAGATAACGTTGAACATACGTTTGGCCTTAAGGTTTCTTATGCCGATGAAGCGTCGAATGAAACGTACCTTGGATTAACCAACGATGATTTCTATGCTAATCCTGATCGCCGCTATGCCTCGAGTGAACTGGACAATATGGATTGGCAACATGAACAACTGCAATTCACCCACTTTATGCAAACTAATGATTTTGATATCACCACACGTGTTTATCGTAATAATTTTGAACGTTCGTGGTTTAAAATTAATGGCTTTAAGGGCGGAATAGTTAATCGTGATCTTCAAGAGATATTGGCGAACCCTGAAGATGATGTGAACGCTAGATTTTATCAAGTATTAACTGGCCAAGCAAACAGTGTTGAAGAATATGAAAAGATCATTGTCGGCGATAATGCGCGTGAATATTATTCTCAAGGCATCCAAACCGAACTGAACTTTGACCAAACATTATTTGGCTTAAGCCATAAATTTAATCTTGGCGCACGCTTTCATCAAGATCAAATAGAGCGAAACCACACAACGGACAGCTTTGTTATGCTCAACGGCCATTTAAATTCTGATGGTAATGCACAAGTACAAACAACCACTAATCGTGAAAAAACGGATGCTATAGCGGTCTTTTTTAAAGATACCATTAAATATGATGCCCTTGATATAACCCTCGGTTTACGTGGTGAATTTATTGATTCAACTTACCAGAATAGAGTGGTTGGCGAAGAAGACGATTGGCAAAAGAAAAGCTCTCATATTTGGTTGCCTAGTTTGAGCTTGTTTTATACTGTCAATGAAAACCTAGGATTTCTCTTTGGTGTCCATGAAGGTTTTATTCCAACAAGCCCGAAAGAAGGTCCAGAAGTCGATATTGAAAATAGCGTTAACTATGAATTAGGTGGTCGTTTTTACCAAGGCGATGTTCAAGCTGAAGCCGTATTTTTCTATAATGACATGAGTAATTTAAAAGAGAGTTGTTCATTTTCTGCAGCATCATCGTGCAGTGATAGTTTAGATAAAGAGTTCAACGGTGGTGAAGTTAACGTTTATGGCTTAGAGTTTTCAACCAGTTATATCGCTAAGCTCAGAGAATCTTTAGACGTACCAATTTCACTTGTTTACACCTACTCTGATTCAGAGTTTAAAAATAGCTTTAAATCAGACTTCCCTATGTGGGGTACCATTACTGCAGGTGATGGTTTACCTTACCTAGCTGAGCATCAAGTAACCTTTAATTTAGGTTTAACCGCTGAGCAATGGGATATTAACTTTATTGCCCGTTATGTTGGTGAAATGCTTGAATCGTCTGGTGATGATGTAACGTTATCGGGTGAAACAACGGAGGCTTATGTAGTAGTAGATTTATCTGCCAGTTATCTCCTTGGCTCATATGGTAAGGTGTATATCAAAGCGGATAATATTCTTGATAGCCAAGAAATTGTGAGTCGTAGACCTTACGGAGCTAGACCAAGTAAACCACAGCAAATGTTTGTTGGTTATCAATACAATTTTTAAATCTACATTGCACATACAGTATGCTTTTTTAGCATGCTGTATGTCATGTCTTGTAAGCGTCTAGTTTATTGTAAATATCATGCGTTAGATCAAGACACCACCCAATGTTTTGATTTACAATAGCACTCTACATATATCCTTATTTCAAATTTGTTAGGTGGTTTTGTGTTAGACTTTTTATCAATCAATATAACTGAACTCAGTCAATATTTTTTTGATGCCAATAAACGTATTTATATGGTTTATTTATTTTCAGCATTCGCATTTACTATTCCAGTATACTGGCTGAAATTTTCTAGCTTTTCGTTGGTACCTTTCCTACGCTTTGTTTTTCCTAAATCAATATATACCCATAAATCTGCACGACAGGATTATGTACTGTTGGTGATTAATAAACTGGTCAAATCAGCACTTTTTCCACTCGTTGTTATCACAATGGCACCAATCGCGATTGGTGTCTCATCGATAATAGAATCAGCTTTTGGTTATATGGAGCCGATAGCGTTCTCTGCTACAGCTATTATTGTCACCTTTACTGTTTTATTATTCTTATTTGATGATTTTACCCGGTTCTGTTTACATTACTTATTGCATAAAATCCCATTTTTTTGGGAGTTTCATAAAGTACATCATTCGGCTTTAGTACTTACTCCTTTGACTATTTATCGTAGTCATCCCGTTGAGAGCTTACTTTACGCTTTTAGAATGACGTTAACACAAGGTTTTGTGGTTGGCGTTTGTTATTACTTTTTTGGACCTAACTTAAAAATGTATGATATTTTAGGGGCTAATGCTTTCGTTTTCTTGTTTAACTTCTGTGGCTCAAACCTTCGTCATAGCCATATCTGGTTAAGTTGGGGGGATAAGGTTGAAAACTATTTTATCAGTCCAGCTCAACATCAAATTCATCATAGTGATAACCCTAAACATTTTGATACTAATTTTGGCTCAGCTTTAGCGTTATGGGATCGGTTATTTTTTTGTCATATTAAAGCTTCACAAGTTAATAAAGTTACCTATGGTATTGGTGCTAACTATCAAGGGTATAATAGTTTGATACAAATTTATTTTGAACCCTTTAAGAAGGCTGCACAAAGCCTCTTACCAAAACGTAAAAAATAAACACCTATTACGTAATATTACGTGTTCTCATTGGTGACTTAAGTGATTTCCCATGGCAATAAAATTAATACGTTAACAATAATAGCCTCTTTTACATCGACAACCTTAAAACCTGCCACACCACTTCTGACTTGATAGGTAAATAAAGCTTGTAAAAATATACTAGAGGCGTAAAATATGCGAGCTTTTCTGTCGCTTGTCGATGTAAAGTATCTTAAAATCCGTTTTTACACTTAACATATATAGAGGACGATATGGTTACCATTCGTTTAGCTCGTGGCGGCGCTAAAAAGCGTCCATTCTATCAGGTTGTTGTTGCAGATAGCCGTAACTCTCGCGATGGTCGTTTCATCGAAAGAGTTGGTTTCTTCAACCCAACAGCACAAGGTCAAGCAGAAAAATTACGCTTAGATCTAGACCGTATTACCCATTGGGTAGGTCAAGGTGCGACGTTATCTGATCGTGTGGCTAAGCTAGTTAAAGACGCATCTGCGGCTTAATTGCTTAGTAGGCAGTAGGAGAATTTCGTGAGTACAGAAGAAAAACAAATCATCTTGGGTAAAGTAGGCGCTGTTTACGGCATCAAAGGCTGGTTGAAAATTCATTCATTCACAGATGAAACTGAAGCCATACTTGACTATTTCCCTTGGTCATTAAAATTAGGGAATAACACACAAACAGTTGAAATAACTGATTGGCGCAAGCATAACAAAGTACTTATTGTGAAAGTGGCGGGTATTGATGACAGAGATGAAGCGCAAGCATTAGTCGGCTCTGAAATATTAACCAACGAAGCAGCGTTGCCAGAATTGTCACAAGATGATTTCTACTGGCGCGATTTAATAGGTATGTCTGTTGTGACTAACAAAGGTTACGACCTTGGTGTAGTTACTGACATGATGGAAACTGGCGCTAATGATGTACTGGTTGTGAAAGCTAATTTAAAAGATGGCTTTAGTAAGAAAGAGCGGTTAATCCCTTATCTTTTTGAACAAGTAATCGAATCTGTTAGCATCGAAAATAAACAAATTTGTGTTGACTGGGATCCGGGTTTTTAATTGGTGACTAGCACTACCTCTAATAAAGAGAATAACAAAATGTGGATTGGGGTGATAAGCCTTTTTCCCGAAATGTTTAATGCTATCACTGAGTATGGAGTCACAGGCAGAGCGATTCGTAATGGGTTAATTGATTTTCATTTATGGAACCCAAGAGACTTTACCCATGATAAACATCGTACCGTTGATGATCGTCCTTATGGCGGTGGTCCGGGTATGTTAATGATGGTACAACCATTGCGAGATGCGATACATGCTGCAAGAACTGTAGCACGTGAAGCAGCGCTAGCGTCAGGTAATGATGACAGTAATGTCAAAGTTATCTATTTGTCTCCGCAAGGACGAAAGCTTGATCAACAAGGCGTAAGTGAATTAGCACAACATAATCAACTAGTATTTATTGCTGGACGATATGAAGGCATAGACGAGCGATTAATCGCGTCAGATATTGACGAAGAATGGTCGGTTGGCGATTACATTTTAAGTGGTGGTGAACTCCCCGCAATGAATGTAATTGATGCTGTAGCACGCTTAGTGCCAGGCGTTTTAGGACATAAAGAATCAGCAGAGCAGGACTCCTTCTCTAACGGTTTACTCGATTGTCCTCATTACACTCGGCCAGAAGTAATGATAACTCCTCACGGAGATGAAGTGTCAGTACCGAAAGTATTGCTTAGTGGTAATCACGAACATATACGCTTATGGCGACAAGAACAATCTTTGCTAAGAACGTGGACTAGAAGACCAGAACTATTAACTAACCTAGCTCTGACAGATGAGCAGGTGAAAGCACTCGCTTTAATTAAAAAACAAGCGAAGCACACCACTTAGACTGTGCACACTAGGAAGAAGGTACTATGAGTAAAATTCTTGAAATGCTCGAACAAGAGCAAATGAAAAAAG
Organism: uncultured Colwellia sp.; assembly: GCA_913049915.1. GTDB lineage: Bacteria > Pseudomonadota > Gammaproteobacteria > Enterobacterales > Alteromonadaceae > Colwellia. Next base: position 13,292 of record CAJWZC010000078.1, on the reverse strand, counting down.
ATCTACCAGCATTCGCCCCAGGTGATACTGTTGTAGTTCAAGTTAAAGTTACAGAAGCTGATAAATCACGTCTTCAAGCATTTGAAGGCGTAGTTATCGCTGTTAAAAACCGCGGTTTACATTCTGCTTTCACTGTTCGTAAAATCTCGAACGGTGTTGGTGTTGAACGTGTATTCCAGACACATAGCCCAATTGTTAACTCAATTGAAGTTAAACGTCGTGGCGATGTTCGTCAAGCTAAACTTTACTACTTGCGCGAGCTATCTGGCCGTAAAGCACGTATCAAAGAAAAATTGGCTAAGAAATAGAAATATTTCTCAACCCATTTTCTGTAAAGAAAGTTTGAAAAAAGGCCTGAATAATTTATTATTCAGGCCTTTTTGTTTTTATTTTCTGATAAGTATTCCAATAATTTATTGCCTAGCATAAACTCCTAAAAGAAAGCTTATATTTCTGAACGACAATCCCTTTGCTGACAAAGTAATAATTATCAAATAATTATCAAATAATTTGTAATTTTTTCATCGAAAACAGTGTCAACTAACTAACAAGTTGAAGTTTCCCAGAAACAAGGAGCCATCATGGTATCAATGAGTAAACCTTATTTAGTACGCGCATCACTATTAGCTAGTTTTACTATTTTTATGGGACTGGTACTGTCAATTGTCGTCTATCAGTCAATAGCGAATGTTAAAAGTAATGCTATTGATTTAGTTAGTAACCGTATTCCTATTTTGATTAGTATTAATGAATTAATCGCTGATTTGAGTGAGCAAGAGCGAATAATATATGAATACTACCGCTCACAAGATGATGATGTTTTTATTACCTCCTCAACTCAAGTTCAAAATACTTTTGATATGCACTTAGCCGTTGTATTATTACAAGATCCTTTTGCCAAGGAAGCGAGTATCATCGTTAAAAGCCAGCAAGACATAGTTGCTTTATTTGATAACTTTTATCAAGCAATGCAAGTTGATGAAGATAATTGGGATGAATTGCGGGTTATTTTAACGAAAGTATCAACGGTGAGAAGGCAACTCTTACCAACACTTAGGTCTATTGAGCAGCAAACCAAGCAGACGGTTGATGAAGGGCACAAAGCGACCTTAGAGCAGATGGCTATATCGCATTGGTTAGTTATTATTTATGGTATTTCTATTGTACTTATTGCGAGTGTTATTTCTTGGTATATTCGTCAGTATATGCTCACCCAAGAAAAAAATACTCGCTTAGCATTATTCTCACACCAAAATCCTAATCCTATATTAAGTATTAATAATTTAGGTGAAGTTGTTTTTGCCAATCCAGCCAGTAAAAATCTACTGCTTTGTGTGGGACTTCAAGCGAATGATTTTAATCACTTACTTCCCAGTAACTTCCTCTCTATAAGACAGCAATTAACCTCGCAACAAGATTGTCAGGTTACTGTAGAACAAATGCTTAACGACCATATCCTACAAATTAGTGTTTATTGGCATGAAGAAGTCGATGCTTACGATATTCATATTAAAGATGTTACTGAGCGTAAATTGGCCGAAGAACAAGTAAAAAATCTAGCCTTTTATAATCAAAAGACTAACTTACCTAACCAATACAAATTTAATAAAGATATTGATAGCGCTATTACAACGGGTAACAATTTCTCTATCGGTATTTTTGCTATTAGGGCTTTTGATGAAAAAGTTAGTACATTTGGTTTGGAAGCGACTGAAGCTTCAATTAAAGTATTAGCGATAAATATTTCTCAAGTATTGCCTGCAGGTGTCTATTTTTATCAAACTAATGATAGTCAGTTTGGCTTGTTGTGTTCTAAAAGTAATACTTATCTCGCTTTACAAAAGCTAACTAAGATTATTAGTAAGGCTGCTAGTCAATCTTTGATAACCGAGTATGGGGAGTTTTTTGTTGAATTAGATTTTGGCTACAGTTGTTATCCCTCGGATGGTGTAGACCATGATTTTTTAATCAAGTGTGCATACAGTGCTTTAGCGGTTGCCAATGAAGAGCAACACGATAATTTTTGTTTGTATGAGCCTATTTTTTCAGAAAAGAGACTGCATAATATCGAGTTAATTAATAAACTTCGTCATGCAGTTGCCAAGCAAGAATTATTTTTAGTTTTTCAGCCACAATTAGATCTTGAAACTAATCGCGTAACCGGTATTGAAACTTTGGTACGTTGGCGGCACGAGGACAATATAATTTCACCGGTAGATTTTATTCCCCTAGCTGAGCAGTCAGGATTAATCATTTCTATTGGGCAGTGGATATTAGAACAAGCTTGTCGGTTTGCTAAGCAGTTAGTTGATTTAGGTTATATTGATATCGTCGTTGCGGTAAATGTATCGCCCCGTCAATTTAGTCACCCACAGTTTTATCATAGCGTGCAAAGTGCTTTGAAAACGATGAAGTTACCACCAAGAAACCTTGAGTTAGAAATAACGGAAGGGTTCTTTATGCATAATGAAGAAAATACGCTAGCCGTATTGCAAAAGCTTAAATCACTAGGATTACATCTATCAATTGATGATTTTGGTACCGGCTATTCCTCACTTTCTTATTTGAAACGTTTTCCTATTGATAAGTTGAAAATTGATCAGTCTTTTATTCGAGATTGCCATCAAAATGATGAAGATAAAGCCATCATAAAAACCATTGTCTCTTTAGGGAAAAGTTTAAACTTATCGTTAATTGCTGAGGGAGTAGAAGAGGAGAGCCATGTTGAATTTTTACGCAGTTTAGGCTGTGATGAAATTCAAGGATATTGGTTTAGTAAACCTGTGCTACCTGAGCAGTTAATTACTTTATTGGTTGAGAAGGGCGGTGATATTCGGGTTGAACCGCTAAGTTACTTACCTTCAGCTTAACAGCCTTCATTCTTGTGATGTCTTAATAGTGGATTCAGTTTTTAAGCGTGATGACTCAGGCGAGTCATCACTGTGGTGTATTAAGCTAATGTTCGATTAAATAGCTCAATGGACATGCCGTACACTCTTAGCGCAAGCTGAGGATCATAACGTTCGCCTTCATCACGCATAAACGCATGCGAGGCATTAAACTCATGCCATGAGAATACATTACCTGAAGCCAGTAAATTCTGATGAATCATCATACGACCTGCATCGGGAATATGTGGGTCTTGCTTACCCCAAATCATCAGTAGTTCGGCTTCAATATCTTTAGTACGTGTTAGAGAATCATTGCCCTCATCGCTGGGTAAATCCCCTGAATGAATATCGGTGGCATACAAGCAAGCTGCGGCTAGAATGCTGTTATTTAAAGCAGCGCGATAGGCGAGGTGACCACCAATGCAAACCCCCATAGACCCTATATTACCAGTGCAATAATCTTGCTGTTGGACAAAGGTCACTAAGGCTCGTGTGTCGCTGTCGTGATGTTCTAAGGGCTTAGCCCACTTATCTTGGTTACCTTTGTCTTTACCAGCATCATCGTAGCCTAAAACGGTTCCTAACGGGTTTAGTTCATGAAAAACTTCGGGTACGAGTACAACAAAACCGTGTCCTGCCATTAGTGCTGCGGTTCTTGCTATGGGTGCGGTTTGTTGGAATATTTCAGAGTAAAAAATAATAGTAGGAAACTTACCCTGTGCTTGTGGACGATAAACATAAGTACGCATAGTACCTGTAGGGGTTTCAATATCATGGCTGTGCTGTTGAATGATCATTATTATTAACGTGTCCTTGTACTTGATAGGGAAAAAGGGCTATTACTTTACATGCGTATGTAGTTAACTCAGGACCTTGCTATAAACGTCATCTTCGAAGTCCCTGATTGAAGAACCATCACTTTTTAGTGACTGGCTCACCGATTAATACATCACGGGGATGACGCCTCTGAGACATATACATAGGCATGTTACTTTATTATTAGAATTTAGTTTACGCGTAGAGCGATAAGAAAAAAAGTATCGTCTTACTATTATAAATTTAAAGCGTATAATACAACGTAAAACTATGGCGTTATAACTAAACTATTTTAAAGGATAAATCATGAGTAAGCACAATAAGCCATTAGCTAAAGCTGGCACTGCTAAAGTAAATAAAAGTGAAACAGAATTGGGTAGAGGAAAAATTACTAATAACTTTTTAGCGGCATTAGTCACTTCAAAAGTTTATAAAATGCAGGTGGTGAAAGCGAAAAAAGGTAAAGGTTCATACCAGCGTAAAGCTAAGAACGTAAGAGGAGAATCTTATTTAATGGCGGCTTAATAGTTAACACTAGCTATCATTAAATAATACTTTCCCCGTAAATATCAATAGAATATTACTTTAATACCTTTAACCAATCTTTTGGACTTAAATAATCCGCTAATTTAGCTTCGCTACTCCCTTCATCTGCTTGGAAGTTATACTCCCAACGAGCAAGTGGTGGCATAGACATTAAAATTGATTCTGTTCTACCGCCAGATTGTAAGCCAAATAGCGTGCCTCTATCGAATACCAAGTTAAATTCTACATAACGGCCACGACGATAAAGCTGAAATTGACGTTCCTGTTCACCATAAAGTTCATTTTTACGGCGCTGCATAATAGGTACGTAAGCATCAATAAGCCCTTGACCAACGGCTTTAACATAATCAAAACAGGTGTCGAAATCCCACTGGTTTAAATCATCAAAGAATAAACCACCAACACCACGTGTTTCATCGCGATGTTTTAAATAAAAGTATTCATCACACCATTTTTTATGATCGTTATAAACATTGTCACCAAAAGGCTGACATAAATCGAAAGCTGTTTGATGCCAGTGTTGCACATCTTCATCATTAGGATAAAAAGGCGTTAAATCAAAACCACCACCAAACCACCAAACGGGTGTTTCACCTTCTTTTTCAGCAATGAAAAAGCGTACATTAGCGTGTGCTGTGGGAATATTTGGATTTTTTGGGTGGATAACGAGTGAAACACCACACGCTTGCCAAGTTCTACCAGCAAGCTCTGGGCGATGAGCGGTAGCAGATGGTGGTAATTTATCTCCTGATACCACAGAGAAATTTACCCCACCTTGCTCAACAACTGTGCCATTGGTCATGACGCGCGTTATACCGCCACCACCTTCTTTACGCTTCCAGTTGTCTTCAATAAATTTTCCAGTGCCGTCAGCTTCTTCTAAGGCCTGACAAATCTTATCTTGTAGGCTCTTGAAAAACACAATGATTGGTGTGATTTCAATGTTCGTTTTCGAACTAAATTGTGAGTCCATCTTCTTACCGTCGGTTAGCCATAAACTGTGAGGAAGTCATTGTAGGTAAAGGGTCTTAGGGTGGCAAGTGAAGCTGAAAATAAAAGACTCACTTATTTTGTGCAGTCTTGCACTTTTTTAGGGCGAGTAACGCAGTTACTTGACTCCTTATGGTGCAAAAAAGCACTGTATTAATACTTGTACTTCTTAATGTATTGAAAAACATACTGTTATTTTTTGGCTTGTTTTGTGCTTTATAGAGTCTAGTTATCGAATAATTAATTATGGAAACGACTATGAGCAAAACCTTAATCTTGTGTTTAACTTTACTAAGCCTATTTTTCCCCACTATGGTGTGGGCGGAGGAGGCTCAACTTAATGGGGCAAATACTAGTTGGATATTAACATCCACCGCATTAGTTTTATTAATGACCTTACCAGGCTTAGCGCTTTTTTACGGAGGGTTAGTCCGTAAAAAAAATGTACTTTCAATTTTAATGCAATGTTTTGCTATCGCCTCAATCTCTTCAATTTTATGGTTGTTGGTTGGTTATAGTTTAGCTTTTACTGAAGGTAATGGCTTTATTGGTGATTTCAGTAAAGTGATGATGCAGGGTATTCCTAAAGATGCGTTATCAGGAGATATTCCAGAAAGCTTATTTATGCTCTTTCAAATGACATTTGCCATCATTACGCCTGCACTTATTATTGGTGGTTTTGCTGAGCGAATGAAGTTTTCAGCGGTATTACTTTTCAGTGGTATTTGGCTACTTGCTGTTTATGCACCTATTACCCACTGGGTGTGGGGCGGTGGTTGGTTAGCACAAATGGGTATTTATGATTTTGCTGGTGGTATTGTAGTACATATTACTGCAGGTACCGCCGCTTTGGTTGCTGCGCTTGTTGTGGGTCCTCGTCGTGGGTTTCCTAAAACACCTATGTTGCCACATAATTTAACCATGACAGTTACTGGTGCGGGTATGCTTTGGGTTGGTTGGTTTGGTTTTAATGGTGGTAGTGCTTTAGCTGCTAATGGTGATGCTTCTATGGCTATGTTAGTTACGCATATTTCAGCCGCCGCAGGTACCCTAACTTGGGCAGCCATTGAATGGAAAAAATTTGGCAAACCTAGTGTCTTAGGCGCAGTTACCGGTATGGTTGCTGGTTTAGGTACAATCACGCCAGCCTCGGGCTTTGTTGGTCCTGGCGGCGCATTAGTTATCGGTATTAGTGCGGGTTTTGTCTGTTTTTATTCAACAGTTTATATTAAGCAAAAATTAAAAATTGATGACTCCTTAGATGTATTTCCTGTTCATGGTGTTGGTGGTATTTTAGGTACGTTATTAGTGGGTGTTTTCTCAGCAACAAGCCTAGGTGTGTTCAGTGGTTTTGGTTTTGCAGAGGGTATAGCTACTATGGCCGAGCAAGTTGGTGTTCAACTTATAGGTATACTTTCTACACTGCTTTATACAGCAGTAGTGACTTATATTATCCTTAAAGTGGTTGGTTTAATTACCGGTGGTTTACGTGTTGATGAAGAACAAGAGGTCAACGGTTTAGATCAGTCAGCTCATGAAGAGTCAGGTTATCATTTATAAATAATAGACCTAGTTAGTTAACTCTGCATCTTGCTGTAAATGTCATCTCCGATGAATACACTACTGGGATGACGTCACTGAGTTAGTTGTATATGCTCGTTAAATAAAGCGCTTCGGCGCTTTTTTTGTACCCATCAAACTCTGTCACTGTCATTTTTATGACATATTAACGACATCAAATAGTCACACTTCTAAAACATTTCTGTCATTTATTAACCTTACTATGTAGTCAAATTACTTTATGCGAACAATTGATTACTTAGTGATGGGCAACTTAAAAAAATAGTTGCACTTGTTAGGTAACAATTAATCCTTCATTAATTGCTACGGAGCAAATTAAATGCAAACTAAAAAACTTTTTAAATACAGTGTAATTGCTACAGCGTTAACTCTTGGTCTAGCGGCTTGTGGTGGTGATATTAATTTAACCTCTGATGTAGATAACTCAGTGGGTGATACAATTATTGAAAATCCAGCGCCAGTTACACCAGTCCCTGGTAATGTTGAATCATTACCGGGTAAAGCAAATACAGCATTAAGTGCAGAAGTATCAGCTAGCCTTGGGTTTGATGTGCAAGTTCAAGTACTCGATAGTATTGTTAATGAAAGTACCACTTTAGTCGCAAATTTTGATGGCAAGCCCGTTATGTACGCAATTAGTGGTGCACTTGAAGTGGGTGGCACAACAGTACAAGCAGCTCAATCACGTAGTATTAATGGTCAAACAGCTAAAGTACGTAACCCTGATACTGATGTTGTGCTTACTATTGAGCCTGGTGCAGTATTATTTGGTCAATCTGGTAATGATTACATCGTTGTTCACCGTGACGCACAAATCATGGCTGAGGGTAGTAAAACTAAACCAATTATCATGACCTCTATTCAAGATGTTAAAGGAGAGGCAACATCGGCAGGACAATGGGGTGGTGTCGTTATTTTAGGTAACGCTCCATCAAACAAGTGTCCAACTGATGGCAGTGATTGTGCGCTACAAGTTGAAGGTGTAGCCGAAGGTGCAGTATTTGGTGGTACTGACTGGGAAGATAACTCCGGTGTTTTAAAGTACATAGTGGTTAAGTATGCAGGTTTTGAAATTGCACCAGATAATGAATTAAACGGTATTACTTTTGGTGGTGTTGGCTCAGGTACAACGGTTGATTACATTCAAGTGCATAGCAATGCCGATGATGGTGTTGAGTTCTTTGGTGGTGCAGTTAATGCAAAACATTTAGTCTTAACAGCTAACAAAGATGACAGTGTTGATTGGGATAATGGTTTTAAAGGTATGCTTCAACATGTTTATATTGAACATGCTAAAAATGCAGGCGAAGCAAACCGTGGTATTGAAGGTGATAATGACGGTTCAAGTCCAAATAAAGAACCACAATCAAGTCCTACTATTGCCAACATGACCATTATTGGTAACAACTTTGATACCGCCGACAAAGACTCTGAAGGTATTTATTTACGTGAGGGTACCGCAGCTAAAATTTTCAATACGTTAATAACAGGCCCTAGTGAAATGGGTGAATGTTTAGAGATTGAAGGTGGCACAACCTCATCGGTAACCGTTGATAATGCTAATAACGGCAAAATTGTTATGCAAAATATGGTGATGGCTTGTAATAACGGTGAAAATTTTAAAGATGCGAAAGCTGAGGATAAATCAGTCTTACTTGATTTAGCTACTTGGTTTACCGCAGAAGCATCTAATAGTGTAAGTACTTCCATCCTTATTGGCGAATCTGGCATACCAGATATTGGTTCACCATTGATTGCCGATGGCGCAGGCCAAGATGTAGCGACTACACAAAATGCTTGGTTTGACAGTGTTGATTACATTGGTGCACTTGATGGCGCCGATGATTGGCGTCAAGGCTGGGCATTTGGCTATGGCGGCGGCGTGATTACTGCTCCTGCAGAAACTGAAGGCTGTCCAACAGGTACTAGTGCTATTTCACCTGCGGACGGTGTTACCACAACGTGTCAACTAAGTGGTGATATCACCAGTGACATAACGTTAACCGCTAATAATTTATACGCCTTAAGTGGTCCTGTTTTTATCGGTCAAGACAAAACGACTTCTACAGAATCTACACCAGCTAAAAGCGCAACCTTAACCATCGAAGCCGGTACAACAGTGTTTGGTCGTTCAGGTGGTGACTACTTAGTAGTAAGTCGTGACTCAAAAATTGAAGCTAATGGTAGCGCTAGCGCACCGATTACCTTTACCTCGAGTGAAGATATTACCGGTGGTGAAACTGGTGCCGGTCAGTGGGGCGGTATTGTTCTTTTAGGTAATGCGCAATCGAATAAATGTCCTACCGATGGTAGCGACTGTGCTCTTCAAGTTGAAGGTGTTCAAGAAGGTGCGGTATTTGGTGGCACAGATGATACCGATAGTTCGGGAACTTTACGTTATGTTGTCGTTAAACATGCGGGTTATGAAATTGCTCCAGATAATGAGCTTAATGGTATTACCTTTGGTGGAGTCGGCTCAGGTACTAAAGTTGAATACATCCAAGTACATGAAAATGCTGATGATGGTATCGAGTTTTTTGGTGGAACGGTAAATGCTAAATATGTGGTACTAACCTCAAATCAAGATGACAGCGTAGATTGGGACAATGGTTACCGTGGCAACTTACAATACGTATTAGTTAAACACGCACCTGATAATGGCGCAGCTAACCGCGGTATTGAGGGTGACAACGATGGCTCCACACCAAACAAACTACCACAATCTAATCCAACAATTGCCAACATGACTATCATAGGCAACAGTTTTGATACGGCAGATAAAGATTCTGAAGGCGTTTATTTACGTGAAGGTACAAGAGCACAACTGCATAACTTTGTTGTAACCGGTGCTGCAGGAATGGGTGAGTGTTTTGAAATTGAAGGTGGTACTACGGCTTCAGTTTCAGTTGACCAAGCGATTGCTGGCGAAACGGTTATTTCAAACTCGGTCTTTGCTTGTGAAGAGAACTTCAAAAGTGCTAAAGCGGAAGATCAATCGGTATTACTTGATACACAAGATTGGGTACTTAATCAAAACCCAACGTTGAATGTGGAGAATAGTACTGCACTTGATATGCCAGCAGTACTAAACGGTATATTCACGATTGACACTACGCCAGCCAAAGACTTCACCGGTAACGCCTTTTTTGAAAATGCGAACCACATCGGTGCCGTATCTGCGGATAATAACTGGACGGCTAATTGGACTGTTGGTTTAGATGATTAGCGGTTAAGTTATAATTAATCTAGTCATTTATTTAATCAATATAACCGCTGTTAGTAGCTCATATACTACAGCGGTCTCTTGATAAATACCCTACACCCCGGTAAATCTCCTGTTAATGAGGTTAACAATGAATACAACGTTGAAACGTTTGAGTCTTGCCATCGCAGCAAGTCTATCTATCAACTGCGCGTATGCAGAAACAACGGCACAAGACATAGCAACTCAAGAAAACGCTGATGAACAAGCTATGGAAGAGGTGATTGTCAAAGCGAGTCGCTTAAAAGGTACCGCGAGTGCGGTAATGCAAGAACGTAAAAGCCAAGCTTTTATAGCCGATATTCTTGGCGCAGAGCAAATAGCACGTACCGGTGATTCCGATGCCGCTGCGGCATTACGCCGAGTAACTGGTATCACTTTAGTTGATGGTAAATACATTTATGTACGTGGTTTAGGTGAGCGTTTTTCAAGTACGCAATTAAATGGTGCAGCAGTACCTAGCCCGGATCCAACGCGAACCGTCATACCGCTAGATTTATTTCCATCATCAATTATTGAGTCTTTGTCAGTACAAAAATCATATTCTGCATCGATGCCTGCACATTTTGCTGGCGGTAATGTTGATGTCCGCTTAAAAACAATTCCGTCTGATTTTGTTTTTACCATGCAAGGTAAGCTGGGTGGTAATACCAATAATTTTGATGATGGTTTATCTTATAATGGTGGTGGTGATGACTGGTATGGTAAAGATGATGGTACTCGCGCTGCGCCACAAGCATTAACCGATTTATGGCAAAATCATTCACCATTAAATGACTTATCCCAGCAAGATAATCGCGAAATTGCAGCGCAGTTGAATCGTGATTATGATCCACAAGTGAGCAGTATTAATCCTAATACTGGTTTTGACCTTACCTTGGGTAACCGCTTTGACTTTGATGATTTTCGGTTAGGTTTCCTAACGGCTATCTCCTACGATAATAAATGGCAAGTATCAGAAGAATATGAAGGACAAGATTTTACTTTCCAAGAAGGCAAGGATGGTAAATATAATAGTTGGTCAATGGTTCGTGGTTTTGATGATATTCAATCAACAGAGCATACAGTTAGATTTTCAGGCATGTTTAATGTTGGTGTAGAGTTTCAACGTGATCATCGCATTGATTTCAGTTCATTAATTTTACATGATACCCGTGATGAAATTCGCGATAAGCTTGGTAATACTAATAATGTCACTATTAGTGATGGTTTGAGAATACGTGACAGCGAAGTGATTTATGAAGAGCGAGAAATGATCGCTAATCAAATTCGTGGTACACATAACTTTTCACAACTTTGGAATTTAGGTACTGATTGGTTTTACTCGGATGCACGTTCAAATCGTTATGCACCAGGCAATATTTCAACACGCTATATCATCGCTGATGGTTCAAACAGCCAAGCGGAAGATGGTGTGTTTGATGCAACTAACGAAAGCTCATTGCGCAAAGCGACTACTGCTTCGCGTTATAGCTTTCAAGATTTGGATGATAAAGTTGAAAATTACGGTTTTAGTTTTTCTTTACCGCTTAATTTTACTGGTGTAGAGGTTGAGCTTAAAGCCGGTGGTAACTTTGTTGAGAAAACACGTGATGCCATGGCACGACGTATAGATGTCAACACGCTTGCTTTTGATAACCTAGATTTATCAGGTGATCAAATGAATATTATCTTAAATGATAATGTTATGCTCAATCATCCATTAACAGGCAATGACTTGATTATTCGCGATACATCGGTTGCTGGTGACGATTACTATTCAGCACAACTAGTTGATGCATACTTTGTTGAAAGTGATTTTTTCTTCGCGCAAAAATGGCGTGCAACCTTAGGTTTCCGTTATGAAGATTTCCGTCAAGTAGTTGCACCATTAGATCCTGCGACTGGAAAATTCGATTTGCCGGCACAGCCAACGGTTGATGATCTAGCAGCGCTTGCCTTTAAAGATGATGATGTCTTTGGTGCGCTAGCGTTGACCTATTTACTTGATGATGAAATGCAGTTTCGTGCTTCTTATGCACAAACTACTATTCGCCCAGATATTCGTGAAGTGGCGCCATCAACCTATATTGATCCCTTAACAGGCTTCCCAATTGGTGGTACGCCCAGTGTAAGAAGTACCTTAATTGATAACTTCGACTTACGTTGGGAATGGTACTTACAAAGTGGTGAAAACCTATCCGTTGGTTTATTTTATAAGGATATGGATCAACCTATCGAATCGGTACAATCGCCTGCACAAGATGGTCCACCATTAATCCGAATTGCTAATGCTGAAGACGGTTATGTCTATGGCCTAGAGTTTGAATTTTTAAAGGATCTTAACTTCTTAGGGAGTTACGCAGAAGGTTTCTTCTTATCGGGTAACTTTACCGTCAGCGAATCAGAAATAAATATTGATACCCAGAAAGTGGTTGAGCAAACGGGCGTGTCTACGACTATTACTAATCCAACACGTGCTATGACGGGGCATTCACCTTGGGTAGTTAATATGAATCTAGGTTGGGATGCTGATAATGGGAACCATAGCGCGACATTAGCTTATAACGTATTTGCGGAGCGTATAATTATACCGGGTATTGATGATAAAGATGATGCTTACGAGCAACCTTTTCATTCCCTTGATATGGTCTATACCTATTATCCTACTTACTCTTCAACACTGAAATTCAAGGTGCAAAACATCTTAAATCAAGATAAGAAAATTGAGTTTGAAGACACCTTAATGCGCAGTGAAACCAGAGGTGTAGCTTTTGAAGTCGCATTGAAGTGGGACTTTTAGCAAGATAAATATTTTGTTATTTTAATTCTATACGCAGTATAGCTTTCGAAAGTTATACTGCATTTTCACTTTATTAATCTAATTTTAATAAGCACAAATTTTTTACTCAACTCTCAACTTTTTTCCTTAATTACTTTAAGAGAATAATTAAGTATCATATTAAAAGCTCAGTTAATAAGCTTAAGCTTAAGCTTAAGCTTTTGCTACTTTGCTGACCTAAATCAGTCATCAAAATTAGCTAAGTTTATGTTCACTTTGATACATAAAAACAATTGAGCATAATGCTAAATTTTGAGTTGAAGATGTTACCTGCCTATTAACCGCTAAATAAATGAGATAATTACTTACTTCTTGCTCACCCATATCCTTGGGTGGCGTTTTTGGTTAAAGAGAATAAATCGTTTAATCCATAGTAAATACGTTT
>CAJWZC010000077.1 GCA_913049915.1 uncultured Colwellia sp. | reverse complement strand
AGTGTGGGAGTTCCCATGTGAGAGTAGGACATTGCTAGACTTCTAATTTGTGCTGTGGCACATGAGAAGCCCGATTCAAAAGAGTCGGGCTTTTTTGTGTCTGGGATTTATACATAGTTGTACAGATATTGGTGTGACTTAGATTAGTTATGGGTATGGACAGTAAACATTTTTAATTCTACATATAGATGCCCTAATAGAAAATCATGTACTTTTTATGTTGTCTAGGATGTATACGTTTACAATTCCCAGAGTAAAAACAGTTGTTGGGATAGTAATTTCTGTTCTGATCTAAGGAATAAATATCACAAAGTTTATTAGAACTAAACGAAAATTTCGTAATAAAAACATGAGTTTTTATAACGGGACAACAGTGCTTTAATCTTAATTGATAATGTTATTCCTACATTTTGGATGATATATTAGCTATTCATGCATATTAGATTTATCTATAGAGTTCGATATAGGGCGGTGTCGAGATTGACTAGTTTAAAATGTTATTTATCGTACTTAAGTATTAAAGAAAGTTATTATTGTTTGTAATTGTGATGTTGTTTGCTACGGGGATATTTTAAGTATAAAAATAGTAACATAGGTTAATTCACTCTTAAGTCGCTTTAATAGTCAAAATCAATTCTAAGACGCTTATGTTGCATCTATTAAATTCTATTAATAAAAAATACTATTTCTTCGGTGAATATGAAATGTTCGCACAAATATAGTGCGTGTAACGACCTTATATCTTGCAAAAAAAGACAAGTTAAGTATACTTGCGCAAACTTTTTAGACTTAAAGTTTTTACTTTAAAAGATCAGTGTATTGTACGAATAATCTCGTATAAGAAATTAAAAAAACTATGAGAAATAAACTAACAAAGCCCGGGCGAAATTTTGCCTACAATCAAATTGCTTTAGTTACAGTAATTTCGCTCATTTGTTCATTGATAATATATTTTATTTGGGGATTTGAATCCGCCAAATCAGCTGCATTAGGTAGCGCGATTGGGATAATCCCTAATTTATTGTTCGCATATAAAGCATTTAGATATGCTGGTGCGAGATCGTCAAAGTTGGTTGTAGAATCATTCTTTAGTGGCGTAAAACTCAAAATGGCATTAATGGCGTTACTTCTTGGTATAACCGTTAAGTTTGTGGTGATAAGCCCGCTACCATTTTTTAGTATGTTTTGTTTAGTTATGGCTCTGCCAATAATAACGCCGTTTATTATTAAGCAGCAGCGGTAATTTACTTTTTTATTTTTTAAACTTTAATTATTGGGAAATTAATATGTCATCAGGCGCTGAGTTAACCAGCCAAGAATATATTACTCACCATCTAGCTAATTTGAAAGTAGGTGACGGTTTTATGGCCGTTCATTTAGATTCATTAGGATGGTCTGTATTCTTGGGTTTGGTCTTTTTAACGATTTTTCGTTCCGTTGCTAAAAAAGCGACACCTGGCGTGCCGGGTAAGTTGCAATGTGCGGTTGAAATGGTAGTAGGTTTTGTTGATGATAGTGTTAAAAGCACTTTCCATGGCAAAAACGAGTTAATTGCACCATTAAGCTTAACTATTTTCGTATGGGTTTTATTGATGAACTCTATGGATTGGGTTCCTGTTGATCTTTTGCCACATTTAATTCATTGGGCTACAGGCATGCCTTTAGCTGATATATATATGAAACCTGTACCAACAGCTGATCCAAATATTACTTTTGGTCTTGCGTTAGGTGTATTCATCTTAATTATATTTTATTCAATTAAAGTGAAGGGTGTAGGTGGCTTTATGAAAGAACTTACTACACAGCCTTTTGGTCACTGGTCTTTATATCCAGTAAACTTTATCCTTGAAACGGTAACTATGCTAGCGCGTCCTTTATCACTAGCTTTACGTTTATTTGGTAACTTATATGCAGGTGAGTTAATCTTCTTACTTATCGCAACAATTGGTTTATTCCAATTACCAGTACACTTTTTATGGGCAGCCTTCCATTTATTGGTAATCCCATTACAAGCGTTTATTTTCATGATGTTAACTATTGTATATCTTAGCTTAGCACATGAAGATCACTAAATTTGTCGAAAAAAGTGACGTATCTAAGTGGGTAAATAACTTTCTTCATCAAAACAGAAATCTTTAAACTTTAACTTTAAACAATCGGAGATAAAAATGGAAAACTTTGGCTTAATGTATATTGCAGCGGCTTTACTAATTGGTTTAGGTGCTCTTGGTACTGCTATTGGTTTTGGTCTTTTAGGTGGTAAATTCTTAGAATCTGCTGCTCGTCAACCTGAACTAGCACCACAACTACAAGTTAAAATGTTCATCGTAGCTGGTCTTATCGATGCTATCGCTATGATCGGTGTTGCTATTGGTTTATACATCTTATTCGTTAAAATTGGTTAATTTTACCACTTTTTTTTTAAACGAATAATTGATAGGAGGTACGCACAATGGATATTAATATGACCCTAGTTGGCCAATTAATTGCGTTTGTCGTATTTGTAATATTCTGTATGAAGTATGTATGGCCACCAATTATTGGTGCCATAGAAGAACGTCAAGCTATTATTGCTGACGGACTTGCTGCTTCAGACCGTGCTGCTAAAGATCTTGAACTTGCTCAAGAGAAAGCTACATCTCAACTTAAAGAAGCTAAAATTCAAGCTGCATCGATTGTTGATGCTGCTAAGAAACATGAAGCTAAAATTGTTGAAGAAACTGCCGGTAAAGCACAAGCTGAGAAAGAACGTATCTTAGCTACTGGTCATGCGGAAATTGAAACCGAACGTAACCGAGCTAGAGAAGAATTGCGTAAAGAAGTTGCAATTCTTGCTGTTGCCGGTGCTGAGAAAATTCTTGAGCGTTCAATTGATGGCGCTGCACATAGCGACATCTTAGATAAACTCGTCGCTGAACTTTAGAGGAAAGAGCTATGTCTGAATTGACAACTGTCGCTCGTCCTTATGCTAAAGCAGCGTTCGATTTTGCTGTTGAAGCTAAAGCAATTGATAGCTGGCTAATCCAGTTAACATTTGCAGCCGAAGTTGCTAAAGATAGTGCCATTAAAGGTTACATATCTGGTGGAGCTTCAGCAGAGCAAGCACAAGCATTATTTTTAAATGTTTGTGGTGAGCAAGTAGACAGTCAAGGCCAAAATTTTTTAAAAGTTATGGCCGAAAACGAACGTTTGTTGGTACTACCACAAGTTCTTGAACAATTTATAGCGTTAAAAGCTGATTTTGATCAAGAAGTTTCTGTGGATGTAACCTCTGCTGTAGAAATAACTGCAGAGCAAAAAACAACATTAAGCGCCGCGCTTGAAAAGCGCTTGGCACGTAAAGTAAAGCTTAATTGTTTTGTTGATGCGAGTATCGTTTCTGGTTTAGTAATTAAAGCTGGTGACATGGTAATAGATGGTTCTATCAAAGGTAAATTGAACCGCTTAGCAACAACACTACAATCTTAGATAAGGGAACAGAGCATGCAACTGAATTCCACTGAAATCGCTGAACTGATCAAGAATAGAATTGAACAGTTTAACGTTGTCAGCGAAGCCCGTAACGAAGGTACTATCGTTTCTGTAACAGATGGTATTATTCGTATCAATGGCCTTGCCGATGTAATGCAAGGTGAAATGATCGAACTTCCTGGTAGCCGTTTTGCTATCGCGTTAAACCTAGACCGTGATTCGGTAGGTGCGGTAGTAATGGGCCCTTACGCTGATTTAGCGGAAGGCCAAAAAGTTAAAGGTACTGGTCGTATTTTAGAAGTACCAGTAGGACGTGGTTTATTAGGCCGCGTTGTAAACACTCTTGGTGAACCAATTGATGGCAAAGGCCCAGTTGATCACGATGGCTTCTCTCCAGTAGAAGTTGTTGCACCGGGTGTAATCGAACGTAAATCAGTAGATCAGCCAGTTCAAACTGGTATCAAGTCTATTGATTCTATGATTCCAATTGGTCGTGGCCAACGTGAATTAATCATTGGTGACCGTCAAATCGGTAAATCAGCGATTGCAGTTGACGCTATCATCAATCAAAAAGATACTGGTATTAAGTGTGTTTATGTTGCTATTGGTCAGAAAGCTTCTACAGTAGCGAACCTTGTTCGTAACTTAGAAGAACATGGCGCGTTATCAAACACTATCGTAGTCGTTGCATCAGCTTCTGAAGCTGCAGCATTACAATACTTAGCACCATATGCTGGTTGTTCTATGGGTGAATACTTCCGTGACCGCGGTGAAGATGCACTAATCGTATATGATGATTTGTCCAAGCAAGCAGTTGCTTACCGTCAAATTTCATTACTTTTACGTCGTCCGCCAGGCCGTGAAGCCTACCCAGGTGATGTTTTTTATCTTCATAGTCGTTTATTAGAACGTGCTGCTCGTGTAAACGAAGCATACGTTGAAAAATTCACGAAAGGTGAAGTTAAAGGTAAAACAGGTTCTTTAACTGCATTACCAATTATTGAAACGCAAGCGGGTGATGTATCTGCTTTCGTACCAACAAACGTAATCTCAATTACCGATGGTCAGATTTTCTTAGAATCTAACTTGTTTAACTCGGGCATCCGTCCTGCAGTTAACGCTGGTATTTCAGTATCTCGTGTTGGTGGTGCTGCGCAGACGAAGATCATCAAGAAACTTGGTGGCGGTATTCGTTTAGCTTTAGCCCAATATGCAGAATTAGCAGCATTTGCTCAATTTGCATCAGATTTAGATGACGCGACTCGCGCTCAATTAGAGCATGGTCAACGCGTAACTGAATTAATGAAGCAAAAGCAATACAGCCCATTGTCAATCGCTGAAACAGCAGTCTCATTATTTGCCGCAGAAAAAGGCTATTTAACTGACGTTGCAATCAACAAGATTGTTGATTGTGAAGCAGCGCTACATGCATATGTAAACAATGAGCATGCTGAGTTGATGGCTACTATCAACGAAAAGGGTGACTACAATAAAGATATTGAAGCTAGTTTGAATAAAACACTTGAGTTATTCAAGTCTACTCAATCTTGGTAATCGAGTCTTTAATTAAGTAACGTTTTCGGAGAAGAGTCATGGCCGTTGGTAAAGAAATAAAAACCAAGATTGCGAGTGTTAAAGGCACTCAAAAGATCACAAGCGCTATGGAAATGGTTGCCGCTAGTAAAATGCGCAAAGCGCAGGATGGTATGGCAGCCTCTCGTCCATATGCGACAAATATACGAAATGTGATCGGTCATATCGCGCTTGGTAACTTAGAATATCGTCATCCTTATATGGAAGAACGTGAAGCTAAGCGTGTTGGCTATATTGTCGTCTCAAGTGATCGCGGTTTGTGTGGTGGCTTAAATATTAATTTATTTAAGAAAGTACTTGCCGATGCTTCTGAAAAGCAAGCATCGGGCGCTGAAGTTGAATTTTGTGTAATTGGCTCTAAAGCTACTACATTTTTCAATAATATGGGCGCTAAAGTAACTGCACAAATATCGGGCTTAGGTGATACCCCTTCATTAACTGACTTAGTTGGTAGTGTAGCGGTAATGCTTAAAGCTTATGATAACGGTGAAATTGATAGGCTACACGTTGTGTATAACAAATTTGTTAATACTATGACGCAAGAACCGACAATAGATCAATTGTTACCTTTACCTAAATCAGATGACGAAGCAATTAGTCATCGTTGGGATTATATTTACGAACCTGATGCTAACTCTTTGTTAGATCAATTGTTAGTTCGTTATATTGAATCTCAAGTATACCAAGGTGTTGTTGAAAACATTGCTTGTGAACAGGCATCTCGTATGGTTTCGATGAAAGCCGCAACAGATAATGCGGGCGATTTAATCGACGACCTACAATTGGTATACAACAAAGCGCGTCAAGCGGCAATCACTCAAGAATTGGGTGAAATTGTTGCTGGTGCAGCTGCGGTAGGGTAAGCAGAATAGTTCGGAAACGAAGTAATCTGGTAACAATTTTCGTAATTTAACGAAAAGTTAGCTGAAGCGAAGCTTAGCTAACTTAAATTAAGAGGAATAAACATGAGTACAGGTAAAGTCGTCCAAATAATTGGCGCAGTTGTGGATGTTGAATTTCCACAAGATGCCGTACCTCAGGTATATGACGCAGTAAAAGTAACTGAAGGTGACCTTGAAGGTTTAGTACTTGAAGTTCAACAGCAGCTTGGTGGCGGCGTTGTACGTACTATCGCAATGGGTTCTTCAGACGGTTTGCGTCGTGGACTGAATGTAGAAAATACTGGTCAAGGTATACAAGTACCTGTTGGTGTTGAGACTTTAGGTCGCATCATGAACGTACTTGGTGAGCCAATTGACGAAGCTGGTCCTATCGGCGAAAAAGACCGTTGGTCTATTCACCGTGAAGCACCTGCTTACGCTGAACAGTCAATGTCTAACGAATTGTTAGAAACTGGTATCAAAGTAATCGATTTAGTTTGTCCATTCGCTAAGGGTGGTAAAGTTGGTCTTTTCGGTGGTGCTGGTGTTGGTAAAACAGTAAACATGATGGAACTTATCCGTAACATCGCTATCGAACATAGTGGATACTCAGTATTCGCTGGTGTTGGTGAGCGTACACGTGAAGGTAACGATTTCTATCACGAAATGAACGATTCTAACGTACTTGATAAAGTATCGTTAGTATACGGTCAAATGAACGAGCCTCCAGGAAACCGTTTACGTGTTGCCTTTACTGGTTTGACTATGGCTGAAAAATTCCGTGACGAAGGTCGTGACGTATTATTCTTCGTAGATAACATTTACCGTTATACACTTGCAGGTACTGAAGTATCAGCATTACTTGGTCGTATGCCGTCAGCTGTTGGTTACCAACCAACGCTTGCTGAAGAAATGGGTATACTACAAGAACGTATTACTTCTACGAACAAAGGTTCAATCACTTCAATTCAAGCGGTATACGTACCAGCAGATGATTTGACTGATCCGAGTCCTGCAACTACTTTTGCTCATTTAGATGCAACTGTTGTATTAAGTCGTGATATTGCTTCGCAAGGTATTTACCCTGCGATTGACCCACTAGATTCATCTTCACGTCAACTTGATCCATTAGTAGTTGGTACTGAACATTATGAAACTGCTCGTGGTGTTCAAACAGTATTACAACGTTACAAAGAACTTAAAGATATCATCGCTATCTTAGGTATGGATGAGTTATCTGAAGAAGATAAGCAAACTGTATTCCGTGCACGTAAGATACAGCGTTTCTTATCTCAGCCGTTCTTCGTTGCTGAAGTCTTTACTGGTTCTCCAGGTAAATATGTTTCATTAAAAGATACCATTGCCGGTTTTAAAGGCATTTTAGCTGGTGATTTTGATGAGATGCCTGAACAAGCATTCTACATGGTTGGTTCTATTGAAGAAGCCGTAGAGAAAGCTAGTAAGATGTAATCATCTAGTAAGTACTTACACTAAGTGTAAGTACTTACAGTAAAAGAGGTTGAGTCAAATGGCATTATTAACTGTAAATCTGAATGTAGTAAGTGCAGAAGAAAGTTTATTTTCTGGTAGCATTAAATCATTACAGATCACAGGTAGTGAAGGTGAGTTAGGCATAATGCCTGGTCACGCACCTTTACTGACCTCACTAAAACCTGGTATGGCACTTATCACTAAGCAAGATGGTAGCGAAGAAGTTATCTATCTTTCTGGTGGTATGTTAGAAGTTCAACCAAATAACGTTATCGTGTTAGCTGATATTGCTACACGTGCTGCCGATTTGGATGAGCAAGCAGCTCTTGAAGCTAAGCAACGTGCTGAAGATAACATGAACGCTAATGGCGCTGATGTTGACTTCGCAGCAGTTGCTGCTGAATTAGCTCGTGCAGTAGCGCAACTGCGCGTTATTCAAGCGACTAGCAAGCATAGCTAGATACCTTCAGGTTTAGTGACATCTTTACTCTTATAAGTAATAGTTAAGATGTGAACACAGATTCTGATTATAAAAGCCACTTTACTATTTAGTAAAGTGGCTTTTTTATGTCTTTGATATTATCAATTGAAGTGTACAAAAAATTATAAAAGTAATACTAAGCGGATCCAGTTCTTTCCCACCGAGCGAGAATTAAAAGGCTTAGAGGCAAGGCATTGATTGAAGAGAATGGCTATTGCCTTATCAAAATCAATAATGCAACATGTAAGCCTTTTAAACTGATCCTCCGGGAGCTTTCTCTATGCCTATTAACATCGTTAAATTTATTTAATTTAGAATCACTAACCTAGAGTAAATTTTCTATATTAATGAAGAACGAGTAGGCTCAGAGTTGAAATGAAATTTAATTAAATTGTCTGAGGTAGATCAAAACTAATTTACCATCGGCAGGAGTTTTGGCAAAGCTACAGATTGTTTAACCGCGTAACTATCAAATGTAGACCATTGCTCAATAGCAAGCGTTCTAAAATCGGCATTAATTTTTGAATGGTTTACATTATCTAGATACCATAAACCATTGATAAAATAGCTATAGAGGATGTAGCAAGTCAGAAGTTTGTAATTGACTCGGTAATTTGGGGCTAATTTACTATACCGAGTTATAATCTCAGACAGTTGTTGATGTGTAAAGTTATTGACTGCGACAAACATCGCTAAGTCAAATTCTACTGGAGCCAAATGAGTACATTCGAAGTCTATTAACCAAGGTTTTTCCCTATTTTCAGTAATAAGATTATCGATTAGGATATTAGTGAAATTGAGATCACCATGACAAACTACGTTAGGGATACTATGGAGGGATATTTGAGTGTTAATGTCATTAGTTAGTATCTTGGTTATACTCATTAATTTATGAATCTGATACTGGTTAAATAATACAGTATTAGTGAGTAAGTGATTAACAGACTTCGCGGTGTCTAGCGTGGGAAATGATTGATTATCTTGTGGTAGATCTAACTGATGCAGTTTTGCTATGAGTCTAAGTGCGGTTGATATTTTTTTAGTACTTTCCAGTTCAGACTGAGCTAGCGAAGTGCCTGCAATAAAAACAGTCACTAACCAATCATTATCATGATAAACGACTTTAGGGCTTAATCCTTTTTTTGAGCAGGTAAGCGCACTAAACACTTCTGTAATAGCAGTTTCTTGATTGAGTTTTTTTGCTAAAAGTACTTGTTCAGGAGTTGTTACTTTGAAGCAGTTATGGCTCATGCCCTCAGCTAACAAACTCATCTCTAAAATTGTAGTGAAACAAGGTAGAGATTTGAGTGTATTGAGGTTTGATTGCATAAGTGTCATTAAACGAAAAGCTTAGTAAACTGAGGATGCTTGTAAGTTGACAGATGTATTTCTATACACTTTTAACCATTTAACGTAACCATAAAAGGCAACAATTACAAAGATAACAAAAAGAACTGTAGTTGGTATTAGGCCTTTCTCAATATACAAATAGATAGAAACAAAATCAATAACAATCCAATAAAGCCAGTTTTCTAATACTTTTTGAGTAACTAGATAGGTAGCAAATACCGCATAAACAGTTGTGAAGGTATCCAAATAAGGAAACGACGCAGGGGTAAAGTTAGCCATAACATATCCTAAAGCACCAGCTACTAAAGCTAAACTCAAGCATATGTTAATATGTTTGTTCAAGCCCCAACTTACTATGCTGAGTTCAGCGTTATTTTCTTTTTCATCACTAACATTTTTAGACCATTGCCAGTAACCATACACAGCCATTAATAAATAATAGACATGTAAGGCACTATCCATTAATAATAATACATCATAAAAAATGTATGTATAAAGCCCCGTACTAATAAAAGCTGCTGGCCAGCACCATAAAGAGCCTTTAGCTACCAAAATTACATAGGCCAGTGACAGCAGCATAGCGATTAATTCAAGCCAAGGTAGTTGTTGGAAGTAGACTAATACACTGTTTAAGATTTCAGACATTAAGTTTCCGCTTCAACTTGTGATCGATCACCATTAATGAACTTACAGACAAATACTGCTGCACCGGTAGTTTGATGAACATGTTTAATCTCAGCCATGACATGAGTAACAGCAAGGTCATAATCACCAAATACTTGCGTACTCATACCGTTGGTTACTACTTGCAAACCTTCGACTGTTCTAAGTCTTTTGATAAAAGCCCATATTTCAGTTTTATACTGCGCTTCTGCTAACGGATAGAAGCTCAGTTCAATCGATATTTTCATAAGTACCTTGCAAGTGTATTAAGGGAGTTATTACTCCCTTAATTTAGAACGCGACAAACAGACGGTAATACAACTTAAAATTGATAGTCTAAACTTGCACCAAACACTAATGGCTCAGATAGCTGAGTGTATTGCTTGGGGGTATAACCATCACGTGGATCATTACCAAAATAAAAGCCGCGGTTGGCGTAATCTTTATTAGCAAGGTTACGAGCCCAGACTTTAAGCTGCCAATTATCTTGTAAATAACTGATAGAAGCATTTAATAATACCACTACTTCAGATTTGATATCATCTTCTGGAATAGGGCTATAAATACCTTCTTCATATTCATAATAACGGGTATCAGAGAAATAAAACTCATCTTTACCGTCAACAGAGATATTAAATAACCATTTATCTGTCGGTTGGTAATTAATGCCAACATTAAATTGGTAATTTGGCGCATGTGCTTGCTCTTTACCAGTAAGTGAGTTGCCATCGGCATCAATAAACTGGTCAAATTCAGTATTAAGTAAACCTAATGAACCGTAAATATTCACAGTATCATTTAACTGCCATGCAGATTCTATTTCCACACCATAGTTACTACCCGAAGTCGCATTACCTAGATAGCTAACAAACTCAGCACTACCATTTTTACGAACAATAGTTTTTGAGCTTTTAACTTGCATATCGGTACGGTCCATATAGAACACTGAGCTACGGATGTACGCATTATTGTTTAATAGAGAAACTTTATAACCGAGTTCATAGTTCATTAAATACTCAGGTTCAAAAGTACGTAAATCAGCAGGTAAAGTACCATCGGTATTATTACCACCTGCTTTATAGCCGCGGTTGATTGAGGCATACCATAAGTTATCTTGAGTCTGTTGGTAACTAAGTACTAACTTCCCGCCAACCATTATATCGTCGATGCTGTCATTAAAAAGATTTGAATTGTTATAATCGGCACTGCGGTTTTCAATACGCAAACCTGAGATTAATGACCATTGTTCTGCTAATTGAGTCTCTAATTGTCCATAAACGGCAATACTTTTACTTTCGTTAGTTGAAGTAAAATCACCATCGGCATAAGTGTATTGGCGTAAAAGGTCTTCGTCGTCTTGCTTAAAGAAGATGCCAGCAACCCATGAGGTAGTGCCATTGAAAATTTCTTGGCCCTGATTCGAAATCGCGCGTAATTCAGTGGTATGAACAGCTTTTTCGCGGTAATAATGATCGGTAGAGGTGTATTCAAAGTAAGCATAATCAGGGTTTTCGATAACGTCTGGAGCTGATATGCCGACGTAAGCCCAATCTTCATCATAGCCATAAGCTAAGTCTGAATAGGCATTACTGACAATAGCGAGTATAGTTGCACTGTCAAAACCTTGATAAGTAAATTTTGCTGAAAAGGCAGCAGTTTCTTGTTGATCAAAGCCAGGCTCATCCGACAAAGTTTCTCTGGTGTTATCTAAAGAGAAAGTATCGTAACCATTATCAAAATCAAAATAATAGCCAGCAAGGTCAATAGTAAGGTTGTCACTCGCTTCAATAGCTAGTTTTCCGCGAATGCTTAGTTCATCACGGTTGTTGGTATCATCATCTTGTAAATAAATATTTTCTATATAGCCATCACTGTTACTTTGATTAACAGCTAAGCGGTAATTTACCGAATCAGTGGCAGGACCAGATAAAGCTACACCCATATCATAAGTATTATAATTGCCAACGCCAAGTTGAACTGTACCTTCAAAGTCTTCCGTCGGCTCGTTGGTAGTAATATTGATCATACCAGCAATCGCGTTGGCACCAAAACGTGTGCCTTGTGGGCCTCGAAAAATTTCGGCTTGTTTAACGTCAAATAAAGAAGCAACACTGCCTATACCTGTGAAGTCCACCTCATCAATGATCACGCCAACAGATGGATTGATAGGTTCTTGGAACTGACTACGCTCGCCAATACCACGGATTTGGTAATAACGTGCCCGTTGTGAACCACTGGCAAAATTAACATTGGGACTAACAGCAATTAATTCTTCTAGATGTTTGGCATTGCGTTGTTTAATGTCTATATCGGTTAATACTGACATTGAAGTTGGAGCATTTTGCAAACTTTGCTGGCGAAAGTCACTGTTAACCGTAATGGTTTCGATATTGTCAGTGCTGTTGATGTCATTACTCGCTTGCTCTTCAGCTAAAGCGGTAACGTTAAAAATACTTGTAGTGATAGCTAAACAAATAGCTGATTTGGAGAACGTCATAAAATCTCATCAAAAATATAAAGAAGTAGGGGCGTGTGCGAGGAGGGTAATTTTGATGAATGTTATACCAATGGCACTAATTTATTGCTAAGTGATCAATTAATGTACTTGGTATCCATTTTATCTATAACCATCCCTATGCCAGAAAATTATTTAAGATAACTTTCTGCCCAGGTTCAAAGAGTATATATCTCAGCAACTAGCCAATTAAAAAATCAAATGACGGTGCACCCCTTGGTTTCGCGCTATACTAGCAAATAATGAGGCTATAATCTTTATATTGTTGAGTGGCTTCGGTATATTGATTAATTCTTCTTTTGATAATTTTAGTATAAGAATAAAAATGACGACTATTTATGTTTCCTAATTGGCAATTAGTGCTGTTAAGTCTGGGCTATATTGGCTTGTTATTTTTAATTGCTTTTTTAGGTGATCGATATCGACATCAGTTGGCTAAAAAGGGACAAGGTATTATTTATGCACTTACCTTAGGTGTTTACTGTACTTCTTGGAGTTTTTTAGGCACAACAGGGCAAGCATCTACCAGTTTGTTGTCGCACTTACCTATTTATTTAGGACCTATCTTACTATTCTTGTTTGCTTGGCCGTTTATCCAACGTATTATTCGGGTGAGTTTAAAGCTTCATTTAACCTCAATTGCTGATTTACTAGCAGCAAGATTTGGTAAGTCACACAACCTTGCTATCATGGTGACAATCGTTGCGTTAGTCGGAACTATGCCCTATATGGCACTGCAGCTTAAGGCGATGGTGTATTCATTCCAGCAACTTCAAATAGATCAAAATTTAAATAGTTGGCATATTGGTTTAGTTGTGAGTTTAGTTTTAGCTGTATTCACTGTTCTATTTGGTATTAGAAATATTGACGTTACTGAGCGTCACCCAGGGGTAATGTTAGCCATTGCCTTTGAATCTTTAGTGAAGCTATTTGCTTTTCTTGCAGTAGGTATCTTTGTTTGTTTTGTACTCTATGATTCCCCGGTAGATATATGGCAACAAGCCAGTGCCAATGATTTATTAGAGCAGCAATTCACGCTCGACAATGTCACGTCAATGTTTGCCATGTTGGTGATTGTGATGGCCGCTTTTTTGTCTTTACCTCGACAGTTTCAAGTGATGGTTGTTGAGCTTAAAGATCAAAAAGATACCTGGCTAAGTCGTCGTGTATTCCCATTGTATTTATTGATTTTTGCTTTTTTTGCAGCACCGCTAGGCTTGGCAGGTCAGATGTTACTGGGTAATACAGTACCTTCAGATACTTACGTACTTTTTCTCCCTGATGTTACTGAACAAACATGGTTAACTTTGTTTGCCTTTTTAGGTGCAGTATCAGCAGCAAGTTCTATGGTTATTATTTCTGCTATTGCGTTAAGTACCATGCTAAGTAATGAAATCGTTTTTCCTCTACTATATCGTCGCCAAAAAGTAGCACAAACTGATTATGATACTTTTCGCAAGCGATTGTTAAATATTAGAAAACTACTTGCGCTGTTTGTTATTTTGCTCGGTTATGGTGTTTTTATCATGGCTTCGCCTGATACACTCTCTTCATTGGGTGAAGTCGCCTTTGGTGCTTTCGCACAACTAACACCAGCCTTAATAGCCGCTTTTTATTGGCGTCGAGCGACATTAATTGGCGTTTATGCGGGAATATTAGTGGGCTTTATTTTATGGCTTACGCTTAATTTTTTACCTCAGTTTGGTTTATATGCATCACCTTTTGCCGAAGATTTTTTACCGGCTAAAACTACCGCGACTTTATTTAGCTTAGGCGCTAACATTATAGTGATGTGGGCTTTGTCTCAAATAAGCAGACAAAGTGTACAAGAGCGTGTACAAGCATCATTATTTTTAGAATGGCAATCACCTAAACGACTAAAAGTAGAGAAAAAAAGACAACTTGATGTACGAGAATTAGAGCTATTAGCATCACGTTTTGTCGGTATAGAAAAAGCACATACTCATTTCAATTTGTTTTTATCAACCCATAATAAAAAATCGTTAGGCAATGTGCTATATAACCAGCAATTACTTCAGCATACCGAAAATACCTTGGCAACGGTTATGGGCTCATCTTCGGCACGACTGGTACTCTCTTCTGCATTAGATGGACGTGATATTGCACTGGATGAACTAGCTGTGCTTGTTGAAGATGCCTCGAGTCAGCGGCAAGAGTTTTCTCAACATTTACTACAAAGTGCTATTGAAAATGCCAGTGAAGGTATTTCGATTGTTGATGATGAATTACGTCTAGTGGCTTGGAATAAAAAATACGTAAACTTATTCGAGTATCCATCAGAGTTGGTGTACATGGGAAGCCCTATCTCAGGGCTAATTCGTCATAATGTTCAACGAGGTTTGTGTGGGTCAGGTGATATTGAATCACAGGTAAATCGTCGATTAAATTTCTTACGTAAAGGTAACCCTCATAGCTCAGAGCGTCAGCATGCTAATGGCCAAACTATTCGTATTGAAGGTAATCCACTTCCTGGTGGTGGTTTTGTTATGATGTTTTCTGACATCACCGCCTATCGACAGGCAGAACAAGTACTAAAAGAAGCCAACCTTGATCTTGAAACCCGTGTATATGAACGAACATTAACTTTAGCTAAAACTAATAAGGCACTGGCGAAAGCACATGAAAAAGCAGAGCAAGCGCATTTGAAAAAAAGTCAGTATTTAAACGCTTGCAGCCATGACTTGATGCAGCCATTGGAAGCGGCAAGATTATTTACTTCGGCATTATCAGCACAAAGTAATTTAACCACGGTTCAGCAAAGGCAAGTAGAGAATATCGATCGCTCCCTTAAAGCCGCGAATGATTTATTAGGTGATTTAGCTGAAATTGCACGCTTAGAAAGTGGTAATATTAAAGCTAATATTCAAGTATTCGCCCTCAATGATTTATTTGAAGATTTAGCGCAAGAATTTGCGGCAGTTGCTATCGAGCAATCTGTAGAGTTCCGTTTGGTAGCGAGTAAAGTCTGGGTTAAATCAGATAGACACTTACTAAGACGTATTATTCAAAATCTTGTTGGCAATGCGTTTAGGTACGCCAGTCCAGGCAAGGTTTTATTAGGCGCCCGGGTATTTAATAATCAAGTAATCATTCAAATTTTAGATAATGGTCCTGGTATTCCTGTTGAGAAACAGATGTTGGTGTTCGAACAATTTACCCAACTTCATACGCCAAATAACAACGATGGAAGGGGATTAGGCTTAGGGCTGAATATCACACAAAGTTTGGCGCAGTTATTAGGACATACCTTAAGTTTGCAATCAAAAGCTATGCAAGGCTGTAAATTTGCTGTGAAAGTCGAGCAAGCCGAAGCGCTAGTGGAAAGTCGTATTAATAATAATCCCAGTTTTGTTGTAGCTTTAAAAGATATTACCGTCTTATGTATTGATAATGATCCTGATGTACTCAGTGGCATGGTTGAACTACTTTCTGCATGGCAATGTAATATCTTAGCGGCTGATTCTAGAGAAACAGCCTTGTTAGAATTTGTTAACCACAGTAATGAAATTGATATCTTGTTGGTCGATTATCAATTAGGTTACCGAACAGATAGTCAAACTAATGATCCGCAAAGCAAGCAAGTTGATGGCTTAACGTTAATTAAAGATTTACGTAGTCAGTGTCACCATTCATTACCAGCAATATTAATAACAGCGACTACGGAACCAGGTATTGAGGAAAAAGCGAAAAGCTACGATGTTGGTTATATGAGAAAACTTGTTAAACCAGCAGTTTTACGAGCAATGATGAGTGCAGCGCTTGCTAAAAAACTCCAAGCTGATTACGTAGGTTATAGCTAGGTTTTCCCTACAAACGTATGGTAAGTGAAAGCTGTTACATAATATGTAACAGCTTTTTTAATACACTTAAGTATGGCTATGTTATATATGATAGAGAAAGTTAGGGAACTCTAATTATTTCTAGTGTTCTACATTCATTCGAAGATAGTTATTATTCACGACACGGACCTCACTACATGAAGACAACTTATAATAAAATCTTATTTAGTCTACTGACTACATTCGGCTTAGTCAGCTCTTTAACTACGTTAGCAAGTAAATCGAGTGCTGTTGAATTTAGTGAAGTTATGATTAGTACTCCGTATAAGCTCAGCCAAGAAGTTATTGCCGCAGATGTACTACCAAATAAAGGTAAAGAACTGGTAACTTTTTCTGTTGATGAACAGAGTAATCGTTGGTTAATTATTTATCAGTTAAATCAGAACAAAAATCAGTATGTTGTCGCGGAAAAAGCCATGATACCTAAACAGTTTTATCGCTTCGACATAAGTGAACCAAAAGACCAAAAAAAACAAAACCTCTATTTTCTTTCTACGGACTCTTTAAGTCTCTATCAAAATAAAAAATTTAAGTCGCTAGTAAAGATAGAGTCGCTCTATATTCAAGAGCAAGCCGACTTCCTTAGTCGAGGAGACTTTATTCAAGACTTAAATAATGATGCCTATGATGACGTTATTATTGCCGACTTTAATAAAACACATATTTTTATAGGACAAGGAATGAGTAGTTTTGCTAGGCAAACACTACCGATAAAACCAGAGGTAAATGTTTTATCAGCAGGGGCGAGTTATACCCAAGCGACGTTGTATTTTAGTGATGTTAACTTTGATGATAAAACAGATATTTTAGTGATCGGTGATGGTGAAATGGTTATTTATTCACAATACGGCAATAGTCAATTTACCGGTAAAGCGACACGATTAGCCATTAATGAAGCTATTAGCGGTACTGATTGGTGGAATAAACGAGATGAAAGCGGTGGTCAACTCGATCAAAGTGATTTGGAATATCGCAAATTAGAAGAGCTACGCGATGTAAATGCTGATGGTATTGTTGATATAGTGGTGCGTTATACCAAGGCTTCTGGTGTACTTGACCGCGTTAATGATTATGAAATATTTCTTGGTCAAAAAAACAAAGACGCTTTAAGTTATGCATTACAAGCTGATAGTGTTATTCATGCTGAAGGTACGTTAACGGGTTTAGAGTTTGTTGATATTGATAATGATGACAAACTTGAGGTATTACTTGCGGGTTTTGACATTGGTCTATCGCAAATTATTGGTGCTTTAGTTACCGGTGGTATTGATCAAGATGTTTATGTATTCAAAATGAGTGAACAAGATAAATTTCTAAGCAAGCCGACGATTAAAAAAGGTGTAGAGCTGACTTTTAGCTTAAGTTCAGGGCAGAGTGGTAGTGCGATTGTTAAATTAGCAGACTTAAATGGGGATGGCTTAAAAGAGCTGGTGTTGTCGGATGATGATGATGAGCTAAAAATCTATCTAGGTAGAAAACCTAATAAGAAGAAAAAATCATTTGCCAAACGAAGTGTCAGTTACAGTACCGAGTTACCCAAAGACGGGAAGCTTGTTATAGTTGAAGATTTAAATGGTGACGGCAAAGATGATTTACTGATGAAGTTTTCTCGTTTGGATGGTGAAGATAAAGCTAAAGAGTTTAAAGTACTCTTTTCACTGTAATATCTTAAGTGGCACCTTAAGTAATGTCGAGTTAACGAGTTAATAATGAAAAAAGCGATTTGTGGTTATCATCAAGACGAATAACATCATTGGGTAGTAGGGTTGGTAAGTGGTCACTTTTGATATTTACGAAACAAACTGACTTTTTTAATCGCCCTTGGGTAATCTCACTTAGTGGGCGTCAAGGTATGTTAGGCCAGCTGTTAAAATGTAAGAAGTGTGATAAGGGCGTAGCCAAAGATATAGGCTAAATAAGAGCAGGTTTATTGCTTGCCTTGACAAGGAATTCTCCGAGGTATGGGCATCGAATATGTTCACTTAGATACGAAAGAAGACCTTAGTCTTGGTTTATCTAGCGACATTTGAACTGATGAAAATCAGCCCTACGTTAGGTAATAGAATTGTTCTAAATTTCATCAGGGACCTGTAAAGTCAAAAATTCTAATTTGATTGAAAATACCAAAGTGGACATTAGATGAATATAATTTTAGGTATTAAATTCTGTGGCGCTTCGTGGCACAAAGTGAAACAGGTTATTAACCTACCCATTTGTAATCATCTATCTATAGGGCTGAGAGTTCCGGACGAATGCTGGCCAATCACATGTGTATAGATTTGAGTAGTCTTCAAATCATTATGGC
>CAJWZC010000076.1 GCA_913049915.1 uncultured Colwellia sp. | reverse complement strand
CCTAATAGATATTTAACTTCATCCTCTTCGGCCAAAATAGCTACGACTTGCTGGTAATAAGATGTAGCTGCTAGTTTATTACCTAATATCATTTCAATATCGGCTAAATTTAATAAATTGAAAGGATGCTTGGGGTTTTGTTTTAATGCTTTCTGAGCAAACTCGAGTGATTTAATATATTGCTTATTTAAGCCATAAGCTAAACTTAAGTTAGTTATATCTCTGCCATTATTAATTCTGATGACTATTTTTTCATATGCTGAAATTGCTAATTGTAACTTTCCTTGAAGTAACCAAATACTTGCTTGTAACTGCTGTGCTATATAATTATTAGGGACAATTTTTAGCATTTTATTTAATGCATTTTCTGCTTTAACTAGATCTCCTAATCGCCAAAAACTAAAGGCTATATTATTCAATAGTCTTGTACTGGGTCTAAGCTTAAATGCATTAGAATATGAATCAGCCGCTCGTTGATACTTTCCGGAGTTAAAAAACATAAAAGCTTCAAGCCCTAAAATAGTTAGATCATCCGCGCCTTTGTTTTGAGCCTCTTTCACTTGAAGCCTAGCTCCTAGAGTATTACCCATATTTGAGGTCAGCCAAAACCTATCTATCGCCGCAAAAACACTGTAACGATATTCAGGTGGTGAGTTTTGTAATAATAGATCTAGCTGCTTAAAATATTTTTTATCTTGTGAATCGAAATATAAATCTAATGCGGTATCTCTATATAAACCATAAGCGGCATATAAATACGGCGAACGAGTCAATAGCGTCTCTAATTGAGTCAAACTTTCGGCATTATAATTTCCTTGACCTTTAATTTGCCTATAAAGGGCGATATAGTCACGATAATCCTCTTCATTGATTGGGCGTTGAACTAAACCTGATTGGTTTATTTCTGACTGCTCAGGAAAAAGCGAAGCAAACTGCATTTGGCTAGCACTAAAAATGGCATTAAATTTATCAATAGGTGCTAACCAATTTTTCTCAGACTTTACCGCTAACGATTCATCACTATCACTGTTATTTGGATTAGCCACCAAACGTGAAAAGCTTACTTTACAGCGGCTATTATCACACGCTAACTCGGTTGAAATAATATCAGACGCACCAACCGCTTGTTTCAGCTTTTTAAGATCATCAGGATATGCTTTGGTAATAGCATTCACTTCTCGTTGCGAGATTAAATACATATTTTTAGTGTTTATTACCGCTTGCCGTAAAGCATCTTCCACCGCTGAAGTAACTAAGTCTTGTTGCATAGGCGCCATTAATGAGCTGTCTGACAACGTCGGTTTCAAAATAACAACCTGTTTAGTTTCCACTTCATTCGTCTTATCAAACCAATAAAGTAAAATGATCATAAGGCATAATATAGTCATGCTAGTGATAGCTATATTGTTCTGTCTAAACCAGGGTGTTGGTCGGCTTTCAGAGTTATGAATGGCTTGAGTATGTAAAATAGGCTGAGTATACGACGCAGTATCACCACCACCCATACCAACTGGGCTAGAAGACAAAGGCAACTCACCTAAAGGCATTGTTGCTTGCTCGCTTATCTCTGCTTGCATTAGCGCAGTTCTAATGTGCTTTAATCTATTTTCTATACCGCTAGCGGTTAATGTTCTATGCTCAAGTCGCTGAACTAACATTTCCATGAGCAAGTCAGTTAATGCACTCGGTGCATTTAACATTAAGTTTTTAGCATGTTCGGGCGTGCTTTCACATATTCTATTAGCAATATCTGTCGCTGAGCCCCCATTATTTCCAAAAGCAAATGGATGACTGCCCACCATTAATTGATAAGCAACTATGCCGAAGGAGAATATATCGCTACGATAATCTACAGCCTGCCTTTGTATTTGCTCTGGTGACATATAAAGCAAACTACCGTACTGAATACCCTCAACATTATCAGTCTGTTCATTACCTTCAGACGTATTAGTAATTTTTTCATTATTTGCTATCAAAGCGATGCCAAAATCAGTAATTTTTAGCTGGCCTTGATCATTTACTAATATATTGTTCGGCTTTAAATCACAGTGAATCACATCGTTTTTATGCGCGGCGGCTAACCCGGCAGAAAGTTGCTGCAATAAATCAAGCTTTTGAACGAGGGTGCAGTAAGTTTCCTGTTGAAACTGAGTTAATGTTTTACTATTGAAAAACTCCATAACCAAGGAGATATGATCACCTTCGTCATGGACATTATAAATTTGTATAATATTAGAATGGTTCACACGCGCTAATAAACGTGCTTCTTGCAGTGCATGATTAACCGTATCGCCATTAGGCTGATAAGTTAACTCTTTAATGGCTACTTGTCGTTGTAATTGGTTATCTTGGGCTAGGTAAACTTTACCCATTCCACCCTCACCCAATAATCTTTCACGGCTGTAATGAGGTAACTTGCTATCCATGTAATACCGTAAGTGATACGTTATCTTGTCCACGATTAACGATCAGTTTATTACCTTTATAAATACGATAAAAAACGCCAGCAAAGCGGATTTTCTTGCCTTTGCGTTCAATTAGTTCGTCACCATCGCAAGCACCATCGAGCATATCTCTAAATTGCTGCTTAGCACGACAAACATGGGTATTAAATAAGGTAATATCACAACCTAACTCTTTAGTAAGTATTTCAGGTAGGCGCCAGCCTTGGTTATCGGCATCGATACCTTCTTTGGCATCTTCATCGCGGTGTCTAGCCAAGCTTAACGTTAAATAATGATGGGCTTTATTTGCTAGAGAGAACTTTTCGTCATCTGTCGTGACAGTCAATTCGGTATTTTCTTCATCTAGACTTAAATTAAAGCGATACTTTATTTGCTCAACCGATAGCTTAGCTTTTGCCATTAATACCGTATTTTCAGTTAACGGGGTTAATTTAAGCTGCCACTTTTGGTTGTTGAAAAATAATAAATCTGAACTTGCCACGGGATAAGCACTACCGTCCGTATCAATAAGAAATTCTTTATACCACTGGTCTTTACTTGGTACATAAAACAAGGCAATTTCTGGCTTGTCTCCTGAAGGCAGTAAATTACCATCAGATAAGATAATAGGCGACTCAGTGACTGGCTCACCATTTTCACCAATAGGTAATAGCATATTTTGTGGAGGGTTTAAATTTTGTATAGCAAAACCATGGCTTTCACCAGAAGCAAAAAATATCTTATCACCCACTTTAAGTTTATGTGGACTATCTTTGATTAATTTTTGACTATTTATCCAAGTACCATTATTACTAAGATCACGAATAAGCCATTGGTTATTCGACCATTCAACAACAGCATGAATTCGAGACACTTCTTGGGCATTAATAACAGTATCAACATTTGTCGGTGAACGACCAAAACAATGACATGCGTTTAAATAACGTAATGCTTC
The DNA here is from genome assembly GCA_913049915.1 of uncultured Colwellia sp. Classification (GTDB taxonomy): domain Bacteria; phylum Pseudomonadota; class Gammaproteobacteria; order Enterobacterales; family Alteromonadaceae; genus Colwellia. The sequence continues at coordinate 15,474 of CAJWZC010000076.1, read as the reverse complement.
GTTTTTAATGTTTAGATTTAAAATAGCAGCCATATGATTATCATTGATACGTTAAGTTAATATAAAATTCAAAAATCTTAAGAGATATGATTGTATATAAATCCAAGAGACTCTTCTACTGAAGATGATAAGTTATCTTCTCGTTTTCTCCCTATAACATAAAGAGAAAACGGCTTAGTTTCTTACAATAAATCATCTTTCTACTACTACTTTAATAAACCTTCATTAGCTAATAAATATTTGAATCTATTGAAATAAAGTAAATTATTTTATTTTCAACTGCCTAGACTATATTTTAGAAGACTGTCGCGTACAAATAAAAACGAGAACCCGACAAAGTGAATATTAAGTTTTTTAACTACTTTAAAGTAAATAACACAGTAATAGGAGAACAATTCCTAAGTATATACTTCTCAAGTTATAAAGTGATAACAATAAGTTACGATTATAATAAAATAATTACTAACAAGATTAAACTAATAGTTAAAATGAATACGATTGTTAGATACATTTATTAGAAAAAAACATGGTATTAGCCATGGTAAGTCTTTAACACCATAATTTTAGCACTTAACTTTGAAATAAAATCACTTATTTACTAGATCAGGTTATTTATTTCAAACACCTGAAAACATAATCGAGTCCTCTCTGTAGTTTAAAAAAGTATCTAACAGCCCGTTTTTATTAAATATAGTTGATAAGATACTTTATAATCATACTGAAGTTTAAAACGATCGTTTACATTTTTATTAGTTATTACACGACCAGCTAACAAAATTGCTACCTACATCAATATTTATGAATACTTTGATGATACAATTATACTATCTCAGTAGTAACTTCATATTGACTTATCATGGCTAAAAAAGAGCTTACCATCCGCGAAAAAACCATCTTCGACGGTATTTTCACCAAATATTTCTTAAAATTCATTTTCACTGTGTGGTTTAAAATCGCTGGTTGGAAACTTTGTAAAGTGGCGCCTGAAGGTGCTGGTGTTGCTATTGCTGCACCTCATACCTCCAACTGGGATTTTGTTTATGCCCTCGGAGCTGCAATTTTACAAGATGTAAAAATTTATTTTTCGGTAAAAGACAGCTTATGTCGGGTACCTCTTTTGGGTACTTGGATGATGTATCTTGGCGCTATACCTATTAATCGCTCAGCAAAAGGCGTTGGCCAAGTTGAGCAAATAAAGCAGTTTATTAATAGCCAAAAATTAAATAGAGTATTTTTCTTATTCACTCCAGAAGGCACCCGTGGCCTAGTGCTTAAATGGAAAACGGGATTTTATCATGTCGCTCAAGGCTGTGAGTTACCAATATTTTTAGCTAAAGTAGATTACTTAAGTAAAGAAGCTGGTGTTTTTCACACATTTTCTTTAACGGAAAATAAAGAAAGTGATATAAAAGCAATTCAAGCTTCTTATGAAAGTGTTCAAGGTAAGTTCCCGTTAGAGCAATTTCCTGCATACACGGGTCAAATGCCAAAAATATCTGAAGTAGAAGCCAAGGTAATCAAGGCTATGTACTCTTTTAAAGGAGTTGCCACTAAGGTTGAAATAACGGCTAAAGCAAAATTAGGCGAGTTATCAACGACCATGCTAGATTATTTAATTGATAAAGGTCTGTTAGAGAAAAGCACAAGTAATACCAATAGTGGCGAGCCTGTTTATCAACTGACCTTTGCTGGTCGTGGTTGTTTTTTACATTTATCACCCACCGCTTATTTAAGCTAAGCATTAAACAACTCAAGCTTAGGTAAAAAGGCCCTGTTAATCAGTGATTGATTAACAGGGCCTTTTTGTTTTAATCCTATCTAGAAAAAGCTAGCTCCGTTATTAATTTCTTAGTTTTACAAACACTACACTGCTTAGAGCAGGAACAGTAAAGCCATTTACTGTCACGTTACTTTTCTTAAGTACTTCATCAGTCCCCTTTTTCTGTATAGGGTGTAATTGATACTTTTGAGTGCTATTAGTATTAAAGTCCTCTTTAAGGTTGTAGTTAAACGTCTGTATTTTATCACTGGTATTAAAGATAACCATTAAACTTTGATATTTTTCATCAACTGCCTCGCCAGCATTGTCATCAATGTGCATAACTAACAAGCCAGTTTGTTGTGCTGAATCTTTCTTAACGGAGATGTCCGCGTTAAGAAAACTTACTTTATCGATAATGCTCTGTTCGTTGGTTAACCTAAATAATGGGCTACTCATACGTATTGCTAACATATCGATAAAAGCGTTGCTGCTTTGTTGGATTTGCTTAGCATTGACCTGATCGCGACCTTGGTGACCAGCAAGTACTTTTTTTATTAATGGCCAGTTAGCTTCATCTTTTTCTGCCGGTGGTAAGCCAACATTATAGAAGTTGTCTTGCTTAGAAAAATCAACACGATTAAACCAATCGCCGTAATCATAACTGTCTCTAAGAAATGACTTAGAGCGCATAAACTCTGAGCCCATATGAATAAAAGGAATACCTTGAGCAAATAAGACAAAAGATAAACTTTGTAAATGCATTCTCACACGATCTTCTGTTGAAACGTCAAATGGCAAGCGGTATTGGCTGTTATCCCAAAGGGTTTGGTTATCATGCTTAGAAACATAGTTAATAGTGTCCGCAGGATCTAACGCATAGCCTGTAGGCTGATCGCCATAAGGAATATCTTTTCCTAGGACTTTTTTGTCATTTATTTTACCGTCATTACTTTCACCACCAAGAGTTCTTAAAGGAAAGTTAATTAAATTCCCTGCTAAACCAATACGTAATTGATCCATGCGAAGTATATAATCTGCATGAAGCGCTGCTTGGTTCTGCTGTTCATTTAACTGTGTATCCTTGGCCTCATTATTGTTGGGAAAGGTTAATAGACCATTACCAACGCCTTGAGAGTCTCTAGTATTATTCCCACCACCACGAACAGCGTCACGTAATCTATCTGAAAAAGTGCCTATTTCACTACCGGCTAACTCTAACTGGCTGGCTTGAACAAATTGGTTATTATTCGCTACTTCACCAAAGTTCCAACCTTCACCATAAAAATAAGTGTCGCTGTCTACTTGGCGTACGGCTTCTCTTGCAGCTAACATGGCATCTTTTGGTTGGTGACCCATTAAATCAAACCTAAAACCATCAATTTTATAATCACGGGCCCAAACCACTAACGAGTCTGTCATTAGTTTTGCCATCATTACACGCTCTGTCGCGGTATTATCGCAACAAGTAGATTGTTCAATGGCACCAGTAATAGGGTCTAATCGGTGATAATAAGTAGGCACTATCTTATCTAATACCGCATTAGACTCTAAACCTGCTTGGTGAGTATGGTTATAAACCACGTCCATAATCACCCTAAAGCCCATACCATGTAGGCTTTTCACCATTTCTCTAAACTCTACTAAGCGTGAAACACCTTTAGCATCAACGGCGTAACTTCCTTCAGGCACGGTGTAATGAAAAGGGTCATAACCCCAATTGTAGTTATCAACTTCACGTAACTCACTAACTAACTGCTGTGTTTGCTCTCCTGCAACCACATAGCTCTGTAATAGTGACTTTATTGACTGCTTTTCATCGTAAGGTTGCTGACAGAATGTGGCATTAGGTGTAATGGCACAAGCTTTCGCCAAATTATCATCTATATCAAGGTGTTTACTGTCATCTTCATTGACTGTCGCTATATCAAAAGTTGGTAATAAATGAATGTTATTTAATCCCGCAACTTGTAGCGCTTTTAAATGTTTTATACCATCAGAGTTTTTCTCGCTGAAAGCTTTATATTTCCCTTTAAATTTAGGGTTACTAAGCTGCTTTTCATTGGCACTAAAATCACGAATATGTGTTTCATAAAAGACATTATCTTCAACATTTTTAACGGTCGGTATTGGTTGAGAAAGCCAGTTTTTTGGTTGAGTAACCACATCATTTAAATCAACAACCTGTGAATACTCACTATTAATAGATAAACTTAAAGAATAAGGATCAGTAACAGATAAAGATTCAATTTTCTTTGATGCGGGATGATAAACATTAAGCTGATACTTATAATAAGCGTAACTCGCTTGGTTATCTGATAATACCTGCCAAACACCAGTATTAGTATCTTCTATCATATCGAGATTGCCAGCTGATAAGGCCTGTAAGTTGTCATCAAAAAGTTGTACTGAAACAGTCTGTGCTGTTGGTGCCCACAACTTAAAGCTAACCCCTTGGTCAATAATCGTTGCACCTAGATCCGTTACTTCATCAGCATCATTATCCCCCTGAGTATAAAGCGCATCAATTACCGCGCCTATTTGAACAAGAGAAAATTTTTGTGGTTGGTGATCTCTATTCAGAGCAACAACTAACAATGGCTGTTTTATCCATGCTTTAACTTTCGATGCTGATAAGTCGACGTTATAGGCTTGAAAGTCGACCAGGTGAGGGAATTTTTTAGCTAAATGAGCTGGAAAGATAGTTTTTGATAACATTACGGTATCAAGTCCTCCCTCTTCTGTATTGATTCCTGTCTTGATTAACTGGTAACTAACTTCTTCATTGGATTTTGGGAGAACTAATAAAGTGGGTGCTAACCAATGTGCTGAGCTATCCGTTGCTTGACCTACTAATTCACTGGCAATAATTGAGTTTCCTTGCGATACAATAGAAGACACATCTTGCTTTTGAGTGTTATAACCACACCCCGTTAATAATATTGAGGCTGAGAGCGTTACATAAACTAAAAGTGGCATATTGTTCTTTTTCATCGAGATAACTCAAGTAATTTTTATTACCAATAATTTACGTGTTAGCACCCTAGAACAAAACTAGTTTCGTCAGCTTACATACGTATTCAGTTTAATAGTATGAAATAAAAGATATAAAAGAAAAAAGGGCTTGTTGATTATCTCAACAAGCCCTTTTCAACTATGTAATGGTATCGTCTTTATTCACTACATTGTTGTATTATCATAGTACCAACATCGCTACCTTTGCTAGGGTTAGCTTCATTTAACGTTAATAAGAAACTATAACTACCTGCTGCTAGCGTTGTTTTATTATTATCAGTACCCGCATCCTCATAACTTACTGAGTAAGTCACACCTAAGGCTAAATTAGTGTCATCAATAGCTGTGCTATCGGCTGCTTGTGCCCATAGTTGTGTAGACCAACTCCCATCACTTGAAGCAAGTTTAAACTGCATTGCACCATCAAATTCAGCCACTGCTTGATAAGTGTTATTACCTTTATAATGAAGTCGATATGCTTCATCAGCTACCCAACCACTGTGGTCACCTTTAACATAAAGCTCGCCATCGCCAGCAATAGCAAATGGGATTGCATCCGTAGAGTCCATTAGTGCACTACAGTTAACGGTAAGCGACACACTACTAATGGTTAATACGGGTACTTCACCAGACGCATCAAGGATAAAAGTAAAACTACCTTCAGTATCAACATTAACAACAAAACTACCGTTATCGTTAGTTACCTCAACCGAGTTACCACCAATACTAACATCAGTAAAACCTAAGTTTACTTCAATGCTATCTTCTGAGGTAATAGTGAAGCTTTGTTCACCCGCGGCTAACACAGTGTCTAATTTATAGACACCATTGCCTGCATAGCTGAAAGTATCTTCATCATCAAAACCATTAGTATCATTTAAATAAATAACAGTATTGCCATAAGGTGCTTCATCTGCAGCATCACGTGTAACGCCAGCGGCTAAACCTGAGCCTTGAGCACCTATTTGTGGTTTAACAAAAACCGCAGTGGTTAATGCCGGAACGGTAAATGTACCTTCATCCGTACCTTGACTAAAGCTAGCACCTTGCACCGTAGTATCTACTGAGTTTTGTTGCACACTGTGTAATTCAAAACCGTTAGCTGTAGCAATCGTATGAGATTGCTCTTCACTGCTACCATTAATCACTACTACAATAGCATCATTACTAGTATCGAGGTCTGTTAAACCAGTACCATCGTCAAGACTCATCACAATTAAGCCTTTAGTTTGTTTAGCACCGGTATTATGAAAACCAACACGGTCATAAACGTCTTGAGCCGTTGCTAAGCTAAATAATTTACTACTTGAACGAATAGACACAAACTCATTAAATACGTCACCAGCAAAGCTAATATGACTAGCATTAACTGTTGTTTCGGGGTTATTTATAATATCGGCTATATCAGCAAGTGTTTTGCCATTCTCAAATTCAATTGGCAAACCAACATTCCAGTTATTGGTGTTTTTAGTAAAATCGACTAGGTTATACCAGTCACCGTTGTTATAGCTATTTCGGTCCATTGACTTAGAACGTATTAAGTCACCACCAATTTGTAAGAACGGAATACCTTGACTCATAATTGGCATAGTAATCGTGATATTTTGCGCACGCACTCGATCATCAACCGACATATCAGTAGCTAAGCCGTATTGTAATTTATCCCATAAGGTCGCACCATCATGTTTAGAAACATAGTTGATGATATCTGCAGGATCTTTAGCGTATGAAGACTGCGAGAAGTTTTTACCTAACTCAGTTTCACCTGATTTATTTTGCAGTTGATAATCGGCTAACGTGCCTGACAAACCTAAACGCATAATATCTTGGTCATTGAGGCTCGCAGCATCATTAAATAATGATGCACTAAGCATGGTATCACGTGGTCTATCATTAAAGGTACCAATCTCAGTGCCTGCCATTTCATTTTGACCTGCTTGTTCGTAACCTTCATTGGGACGAGACCAACCTTCACCGTAAAAATAAGTGTCGGCATCAACCGCTTTAACAGCAGCAAGCGCATTAACAATTGATGTTTTAGAATGACTGCCCATAATATCAAATCGGAACGCATCAAACTTGTACTCAGTTGCCCACATGACAAGCGAATCAAGCATAAGTTTATCCATCATGCGGTGTTCAGTTTCAGTGTCATGACAACAGGTAGCATTCATTACCCCACCCGTTGTTAAATCACGACGGTAATAATAACCAGGTACGACTAAATCAAGTACAGAGTTGTTATATAAGCCTGAAGTATTGGTATGATTATAAACAACATCTAATGAGGTTCTTAAACCCATATCATGTAGCGCTTTATTCATACTACGCATTTCTAGAATACGGCTAACACCGTCAGTATTAGAGGCAAAGTTACCATCTGGTGCATTAAAGTGTTTAGGATCATAACCAAAGTTATATCCGTCGAGACCTTCAATAGCTTGTGTTAATAATTTCGCATCAGTTGTAGCCGGATCATAACTTTCGAAAACCGACAATAACGTAGCTGAGCCACTTTCAACACCACATACAGGAGCTGCAGTATTGATAGCACATAATTCATCTACCGTACTGGTTAAATTAATTTGCGCACTAAAGTTTTCATTGACACTAGCAATGTCATTGGCAGGTAAAATTTGAAAATGCGTTAATCCTGAAGCAACCAGTGATTTTAGGTGCATAACTGGCGCTGAATCTTGCTCAGTAAAGGCTAAGTACTTACCACGATTAGCCGTGGTTGTACTTTCATCACGAATACTAAAATCACGAATGTTACCTTCATAAATAATAGCATCTTCAATACCAGCAACCACAGGTATAGTATGGCTATCCCAATCAGTTGGTTTTAAACTTTCATCAGCAAGGTTGACAAATTGAGAGTAAACACCGTTTTCAGATAAAGAGACCGAATAAGGGTCAGACGATACCAAGGTTTGAAATTTTTGGTTAGTGTAGTGATATAAACTGAGTTCATACTGGTAAAAAGCACGATCGTTGCTCAATGGTGCAGTAAACGACCAAACACCAGTGACTTCATCTAAGGTCATCGTTTCAGTACTTTGCAACACTTTACTATCATTAAATATTTTTAAGGCAACACTTTTGGCAGTAGGTGCCCAAACGTTGGCTGTTATACCATCGTCAGAATAAGTTAAACCTAAAGTAGCTTCATCAGCATCAGTGTCTCCAGAAGTATAGAGAGCATCTAACACTCGTCCTGTTTGCAAATAAGTAGCGGCTAATATTTCATCATCACTGGCATAAGCAATAGCAAGCAACTTTCCTTTTAGCATATTCTTAGCGTCAGCCATGTCAGCGTCACTGGCTGTAAACATATCTAAACCGCTGTAACGAGCCATACCTAAAGCGTTAGCTGTATTAGTAGCAGGTATAAACTCAATAAAATTATCACCAGTAATACCGGTTTCACCGTTATAGCCTAAATCGTCAGTATCAGCACTGTATACACGAACTTTGGCAGTAGTATCATCAAGTTGCCAGAATACTGTCTCTAACGTTGTCCAGTGCGCGGCGGTATCAGCAATTTGTACGCCTGAAGGGAATAACGTTGGTTCGGTATAAATAGTGCTAATACCATCAAGTAACCAAATCATACGATTACTTGATAAATCAGCCTTTTGGTCATCTTCGTTTGGTGCTTTATCATCGCCCTTGTGCATAATGTAATTAACACAATCAGTGTCAGCAAAATCAGCCTGTAAGTTAACTACCCAGTAAGGACCATAATTTGGATCATCACCCGATTGTTCTTGTGGTGCTGACCACTCAAGTACCGGACCATCATAAGCAGTACAAGTGGTATCGGCCCATAAATGTAGACCCCATCCGGTATAGTTACCATCAGGACGGTTATAAAATATAACTAATTCATCGTCGCCAGCTGTGACAACTGGCTCAGGTAACTCTGGTGTAGGCTCTGGTTCTGGCTCTGGTGAGTTGTCAATAACAATAACTTCAAGGTCTTTGTTTGAAGATGAGTTATTACTGTCGGTTACAGCTAGGTTGGCAGTATAAGTACCTACTGCTGAGTATGTTACTGCTGCAGACGTTGTGGCTACACAATCAGCAATTGATATGCTGGCTAATTGGCTACCTGGGTTAAGCTCACAGGACATATCATCATTGTCAGCGTCTGTCACTTGCCATGAAAATGTTACTTCTAATGCTGATTCAGCAATTTGAGCAACAGTAAGCGCCGAAATGGATGGTGCATTATTCACTGGTGTTGGCGGAGTTGGTGGTGTTGGTGGTGTTGGAGCTGGCTCTGAATCAGAGCCACCGCCACATGCAACCAGTCCTATAGACAAGGCTACACATACAGTAAGTTGTTTTAAGCTTGTTGTTAACATGAAAACGTATCCTATTTTTGTGGTATGACCTCATGCTATCCCTTTGCCTATCTATTGAACAGAGCTTACATACGTATTCAATGCCCTATTTGTTATGCTTTTGTAAATTCTGTTTTAAACTGAATATCCTACGTTGCGCTAAAAACTGTGCAATAACTAAACAGAACAGCCAGCTTATAGCTCCCCCTGATTTTGGATTACTAGGCATGTTTTCGACATTGTTATTTGTCGCCTCATCAGTGACATTATCACTGTTTAATGTATCTGTACTAGTTTGATTGGTGTCAGATAAGCTGTCGTTACTTTCAAGTTCTTTCACCACAATAGTTCGACTATCGCTAGCAACTTGCTGATCATTATCGGTCACTGTTAGTGCGATCTGGTATGTACCTGCTTTTGAAAACAGCGTAGAAAAAGACATACCGTTTAAACCATTAGACCATTGGTATTGAATAATTTGACCGTCTGTATCGGTCGATAAACTCGCATCAAAATGTACTGTTTCATCAACATACACTTCAACATCCGAACCAGCATTGGCTGTTGGTGCTATTAATACCAGTGGTGTTTGCTCAATATTTTCATTGTTGTTAGCAGTGTCAAAACTTTTATCAGCTGGGTTGTCAGCTATGCTAACTTCTGGTGTCAACAACTCATCATCACTTAAAAGAGAGTCATTTAATTTTTCAACTACGTAGCTTTTCTCAAGGGCATTAAGGGTAATCAAGTATTCTCCTTGCCCTTGACTTAAAATAATATTACCACCACTCCTCTCAAGCAATCCATCGTTATCATCATCACCATAGTTTTCTTGCCAGTCGTCAAATATATCAAACTTAAAGCCTAATCCCGAACCTGCATCAGTATTTATAGTAATAGTCCATATATTAACTTCACGCTCCGTCATTAGCGATGACTGCCATTGATTACTATCACCACGGTAATATACCTTTACAAATACAGATTCACTTAAACCCAACACTTTATTGACAGCATTCAAACGGGTTTGATACCAGTTTTTCTCATTAGATTTAACTTGATTTACATCAAAAATACGGTAATCAGGTTGGTTTCCCCAACTAGCTGTTTGATCAGCAATAATAACATTATCACCTGTATCATTATCTATAGCGTTAGTGATAAGAGCATGTACTTTTTCTATCCAAGATACGGCATAACTTTCAACCATTAAGTCGGTTTGTGTGACTAAACTGAGTAAATATTCTTGGTAGGTTTGTAGGTGTTTATCAATAGCTAGTATCTTGGTAACTAACAGTGGCGTGTTTTCAGCACTGGCAAAATTAGTCGGGTCTTGAACACCACTATCCTCAACTATTTCAGAAGTCCCTAAGGTATTATCTGTATCATAAGGAATAAAATGCATAATCTCAGCTTCGTCAAAATACACAAAGTAATTATTACCATTTCCCCAAAATCCATCCCAATGTCCTAGCACAGCCTCAGCAGCAAGACCTTTTAGTAATAGGTCAGTATTAATATGTTTGTCGACATACGCTTCAAATTCATCACCTTGTAACTCCGTTATATTTTTAGCAAACTCAACAAGCTGCGCATATCCTTCCTCATATTTTTTACCCTTACCCTTATATTCAAAGCTGGCATCATCAAAGTCACCGACTCCTTGCCACTGCTCAGTAATTCGGGAAAAGTGCGCTTTACCCCAGGTTTTGTAGTTACCTTGCCATAAAAACCCACCATCGTTGTCTTTGCCAAAACGTTTGTCGAGATACTCATGGCGATTTACACTCTCATTCAAGCGGTAAACACCAAAATAAACGCTATCTCTATTACCAATTTTAATGTTTACACGAGTGTAAGTTGATGAATGAGCTGTCCACACATTAAAATTTTGCATGATTTGATTACTTAACGGTTCTCGCACATAGCTTGGATCATTATGAAAACGTTTAAGCTTGAGTGCAGAAATTCCACTAAGCTCTTGATCGTCTACAAATTCATCAAAGTCTAAGGTAAAATTGGCTTGCACGTATTCGCCTATATCTTTTTCAGGAAGCACAAAACTAGTATTGCCACTAACCTTAATACCAATATTATCGAGTTGAAAACGTTGGTTATTTTTGATGAATACAAAAGAACCCGATACTTCTTGACGCTCACTCGAGGAAGAGGTCAACAATAATTGCCACTGTGCTTCTTCAAAAACAAGTTCAATTTCAGGTAAGTCGTCTATCGCAAACCAAAATTGGTGTTCTGGACTGTTAAGGTATTGCGTATCATTAATAGCCAATGCCAAAGGCAAATAACAGAATAAAATAATTAACGATAGAAATTTAAAATAATAAGACATGGTATATTTACTTTAAGCAATTTAGTTCCTGATATTAACGTTACAACTACTCAATCAACAGCCAATACATACGTATTCACTCTTCTAATTGTTATATTTTTGTAAGCCCTATTTAATCTTTTTGTCTACGTATGGCTTAATATGGCTCACTAAAGAGTCGACATAGGTTATCGACAGACTCTTGCACAGAAGTCATATCATCTACACACGATATTATGACTGTGATAAAGTCCACATGAATTAAAAAAATGGACTAATATAATGGATTTACGATCAAAAACGAACAAAAAAACAACAACTAAAAAACAGGAAAAAATGTACTCATCCTGTAAAAAATTTTTTATTAGCTTACTTTATCTCATGGCTATCGCCCTAGCCTTTAGCTCATCAGCAACGACCAGTAAGTCCTCAGTAGTAGCCGGTAAAACTCCGGTATTACCTATCAGTGCCTATGGCAACTTACCTATGGTCAGTAACGTAAAACTATCTCCTGATGGTAACCGTGTTGCTATGCTTAAAAATCTTAATGGTAATCAAGTATTAATGACCTATAACCTTGAAAACGGTAAGAGTCAGGCAATACTTCAATCAGATAATATCAAGATCACCCTTAACTGGTATGTGTGGGGAAATGATGATGTATTACTGATAAGTACAGGATCGTTAAGTAAAGAAGGTACTACAAAATACACTACGACTCGCTTGTACAAGTATGATTTAAGTACCGATAAAGAACTGATTTTACTGGTCAAGCCTAAAAAATCACAGAAAGAAAAAGTAACTCAAATTCAAGATACTATTATCAGCCTCATGCCAGCCAAGCCAGATAATATATTAATGGCGATCAATTTTGAACACAGGTCTAAACCTTCGTTGTATGAAGTCAATATTCGTACCAAGCAACGCAGTCGAGTGAAAAGGTACAAAACCTATATTGATAATTGGTTTGCCGACCAGCAAGGTAAACCAAGAATAACCTATAAGGTAGATGATACTGAAATTTCCTACAAACTTTTTAATACCGAAGGTGAACTAGAGCGTGATCTGTGGTCTTATGAAGTGTTTGAGCAAGATGTAGTTCACATACTCGGCTTTGATGTAGACCCTAATGTTTTATTTATACGAGCGCTTAATCAAGGTAAATATGCGGTATTTAAAGTTAATTTGACTGATAAATCTCTCAGCCGAGAGTTAGTTTACGCTGATGCCAGCTATGATGTTAATGGCTCACTGATATACTCGCCCAAAACGGGTGCCGTGGTAGGCTTAAGTCACGAAGGTGATGAAGACAATAAAATTTATTGGGACAAAGAATACATTGCCTTTAAAAAAGCCCTTAATAGCGCCTTACCTGACTCAGATAATACCATTATTAGTATGTCGAACGATCAAAATAAATACATTTTATACTCAAGCTCAGCCCAACGACCGGGCGATTACCTTTTAGGTAATAGAAAAAATAAAAAATTAGAGTTTTTGGCTTCGTTATACCCGCAAATAGATGCTACAAATTATGCCACTAAAGCGCTAGTTCATTACCAAGCGCGCGATGGCTTGCAAATTGAGGGCTATTTAACAACACCTCTTAATACCCTAAAAAATGCTAAACTACCTGCTATAATATTTCCTCATGGTGGTCCAATGGCACGAGATTATGCTGGCTTTGATTATTGGTCTGAGTTATTTGCTAATCGGGGTTATCTAGTCTTTCAACCCAATTTCCGCGGCTCTGCTGGTTATGGCTATGAGTTTGAAATGGCATCAGTTAAAGGCTGGGGTTTAGCCATGCAAGATGACTTGCAAGACGCCACACATTGGTTAATTAAACAAGGTTTAGTTGACCCAAATAAAGTTTGTATTGCCGGCGCCAGTTATGGTGGCTATGCGGCACTTATGGCAGCAGTTAAACACAGCGACACCTTTAAATGTGCTGCCAGTTTTGCTGGAGTGACAGATTTAGAACAAATTATCCGCGACGCTAATGCTTTCTCTAATAAAAAGATTGTTCATAAACAAATTGGTACAGACAGTGACCAACTTGAAGCAACCTCGCCAGTTAATTTTGCTACTAAAATTAATATACCTATATTGTTGATTCATGGCACTGACGATCAAATTGTTCCGGTAAAACATAGTCAAGTAATGGCAGCAGCCTTAACAAAGCAAAATAAACAAGTTAACTACATTGAAATAGAACAAGCCAATCACCACCTCAGTAATCAAGCACACCGATTACAAACGCTAGAGGCTATGGCTGAATTTTTTGCTAAACACCTAAATTAGAGGTTAGGTGTTTGCCACTGCTGTTAGCTATTTTCTTTTTGTGCTAGATGCGCTTTAACTTTAGGTAATACATCAACAACAGTTGTATTGTTTGGTGCAATGCGACTGACCGACTCTAACCAAGGTAAAGCTTGTTTTAGTTTACCTTGCTCCAAGAATGCATGGCTTAATGCTAATTGATAATTAATATTGTTGTTATCAACAGCAATTGCTCGCATTAAATAACGACGTGCTTGTCTAAAGGATTTTTGTTCAATAAGTACCGTACCTGCTCGGTAATTATGACTGGCATCAAACGGCATTGCATCGGCTAATAACTTTGCTGATTTAACATAAAGTGCTTTATCGTAACGCTTACCATAACCTAAATTTTCTTGGGCAATGGTTAACCAATCAATTTGCTTTTTGTACGCCGCCAGGCCTAAACGATCACTGGGTGTTTTTGCCACAGGTAATTGCACTTTTTGTGGTAATTTCGTAAACGGGTAATCAGCCATTAAACTAGCAATTTTAGCTTTGCCCCAGTAGATTTCAGCATCAAAAACAGGTAAATCTTGCTGGGCAAGCTCAGTATTAATATATTGAGGAAAACGACCTAACACATCAGATTTTTGTAGTGCTTTATAAAAACTATCCGCAATAATAAAATAACCGTCAATGGTTGGATGTAAATGCTCAAGCATTAAGTCATTACCAATAATATTGTGTTTGGCAGCATCAACAAGGCGTTGGTTGGCATCAACAAAATATACTGATTGTGGCGTTGTTAATTCACTAATAATAGCGTTAATTTCACTAGGTGCTCGAAAACGTAACAGATCGTAATCTCGGGCTTTTATTAAAGCTTGTTCGGCCTTTTTGTATTTACCCTCGGCTAGATATATTTTACCCTGTTGATAAAGAGCATTGGCGTTAGTGAGCGATTCCTTACTTAATGACTGCGCTGGCTCAGAAGAAAAAGGTGGTTGGTCGGCTAAATTACTGGCAATAGAGCTAATAAATACGGGAATACCCGCGGCTTGATATTTATCAAGCACTAAGGTCATATTACGTTGAAATTGTTGTAACCCTGCCTCATAAAGATCTGAGCCGAAGACAATGTTTTTATGTTTTGCAACCTTAGCCATAAACGTGCGTGATTTATGGTTATTGCCCTGATCTGCTGGCTGAGCGAACTGCCAATAAATGTTTTGTAATAATTGAAATATTCTGAAATCTTTTAATTTTAAGTAAAGTAACGTCGCCGTTGGTGAGTTAGCTGCCGTATAAGCTGAACCAACACCAAGAATACCTAAGTACTCATTATGACCAGCATAAATAAGCACTGCATCAGGTTGCTGGGCAATGATCTCATCAACAAAATCTAAAATAGTATAACTATTTACTGCTGCTAATGCAGTATTAATGACTTCTACAGTTCTATCTGGAAAGCTTTGCTTTAAGCGATAATCAAGCATACCTGCAATAGAAGCACCGTAACCAAACGGGAAGCCTGCCGCTGTAGAGCCACCTTGCACAACCAATCGCAAGGCATCATCTGGTTTTTTCTTTAAAAAGAAATTAGTTTCGATGGTAACTGACGGTGCTGATGAGCCTTCAGGAAAATATCGTTTTATTACATCGGGACGTGGCAATAGATATTGCGGAGCCATACTATTTTCAGCTTGTGGATAGTCGATAAAAAGTGGCATGTCTCTACCGTAATCAAAAAAGCGCAA
>CAJWZC010000075.1 GCA_913049915.1 uncultured Colwellia sp. | reverse complement strand
GAATAGTTCTCAATAGTAAGGCGACTTTTCAATATTTTGTAGTCCTCTTCAATACCCCAACGTTGATGATATAAACCAGAAAAAAGTGAGGTAGGATAAGCGTTAATATCTGTTAATGATGTAACCAAAATTTCGGGTTCACCTGACGGTAAGTCAACTCGCACTAACCTTAAACGCATTGATTCAGTTGATATTTTATCTTTTCCACATCGGCGAAGAGACTTATCAGTATAAAGGAAATCAACGACATCACTATATATCCTACTTTCTAAAAAGACTTTAACAACATTAGAGCCTTTAACAATGCGCATGCAGAAATCAACATCCTTCAGCATATGATATCTATAAAACCAAACGGCAGGATAACCTCTGTCATAAACGACTAAGTGCCTGTTTACGTTTTATTTAAATGTTTTAGCGCCATTTCACGCTCACCTGTTGAATGGCTTTCTACCTATAAATCTAAAGTGATATTATTCTTAACATCATACAATTGTGAAAGGCGAACATGAGGTATAGCAGCTTGTGGGCGAGCTTTACCAAAATGCTCAAGTAGCTTGTCAGAGATAGGTAATTGTGTAACTGAGCCATCAACAGCTAACAGTCTATGCCCTTGCCATTTATCAATGGTTGTAGATTCATAGAATACTTTCACTAAATCATCATTTAACTCAATAAATGCCTGATGAGATAGTTTCATTCTGGCCTTACAAAAAGCAGCCGTGCTGGCTGACTTTGTTGACAAGTAGCTATTATCAATAACATTGAAAAACCGAACGAGTTCAGCTTAAATTGAACCATTGAGAGCATTCAACATAAAACTCATTAAACGAGGAAAAGTAAGGTTCTATTTCGAGTGAAATCTGTAGGTTTTTACGATGATTTTCTAAAAATTCAGTAGAATGAATTTTATTGGTTAACTTTTGTACTATTTGAATCAAATACTGAACAGGTCATTAGTTATTTCTCTATGTTTTTAATTCAAAGATAGGTTAGCAACTAGCTAACTTATTGTAAACGTGTAAATTAAGCTTAAGTTAATGACATTGTATGGCTAATTACAGACATTAAGCTTTTATCAATCAATACTAACTATTGCAGCCATAGCCTCTGTTATGATTTTTAGCCTCAAAATATATAAGTGCTATCAATAGTGAACTGCCTGTAATATAACCTAAATTGAATAAGGCTTTCCAAAAATAGGAATAATTATTTTTAGAGGGTCCATATTTAATTTCTTAATTTCTTGATGAAGAGTATCAATTGGATCATTATATCCCTCATCAGTTAACTTAAAAGTCCCAAAGTGAATCCCAATCATCTTTTTACTCTCTAAGTCTTTAAATGCTTGTAGAGAATCCTTTGGATTAAGATGGGCATCTTTCATGAACCATCTAGGCTCATACGCACCAATTGGAATCAAAGAAAGATCTGGTGCACCAAGCTTATCTTTAATTCTTTTAAAAAACTTCCCATATCCTGTATCTCCAGCAAAGTAGATGTTGTAAGAATTTTCAATATAGAACCCACCCCAAAGCATTTCTCTTTTATCGAATATGCCTCTGGCAGACCAGTGCTGTGAGGGAACAAAAGTAATCTTAGTTTTATTAGCGGTTATACTTTGCCACCAATCCAGATCGATAGCGGCTTTAATTCCATTATCTTCTAAAAATGATTTTGTTTTTAACCCTGCAACGAATTTGGGAGCATCTCTATCGTTTAAACGCTTGAGCGTATCAAGATCTAAGTGATCATAATGATTATGAGATATAAGAACAATATCTATTGAAGGTAGATCATGAAAAGCAATAGCTGGTTTAACTACTCTCTTGGGCCCAGCAAATCGAACAGGTGAAGCTCTGAGTGAATAATGAGGATCTGTTAATATGTTTAAATTATCAACCTGAATAAGAACTGATGCATGGTTGATTACAGTAATAATTGGCTTTACTGATCTTTGGCTAGAGGGTTTAAACTGCTTGGAATCAATTTCATCTGGCCAAGGAGTGGATCCACTTATAGCCCCCATTTTCCACTTAAGCAGATCAAGTATACTTTTATCTTCAAAGGGCTCGATGTTATCAAATTTAACACCATCAAAAGGGGCATTAGTCTTTGCATGAGGTTGAGATATGCAGGAGGAGAGTAAAACGGTAAATATTAACGCTGAAAATTTTTTCATATAACTTGCTCATTTATTTTAGTATTTATTTAAAACCAAAGACACATAACATAACGTATAAACTTAGGTATTAAATTAAAGGTTAATGAATATTTTTTCAATATTTAAGGAAGACTCAATTAAAAAATCAGATAAACTTTGTGAAAGTAAATTTGAATAAGCTATGCATGCCTAGTGTAAAAACGATATAAAATTATACGCAATTATAATAGTTGAAGCTGAAAAATATAAATTTTAGAACTACAAGCATCTTCAAAAACATAACGCCCAAATAACAGGCTAAGTAATGGTTGGCTAAAATTGTGTAGCGAAGCGAAACGTAGCCAACTGTTACGTGTCCTTGTTGATTTTCTTGTTAGGTTAACAATTGCATACCCAAGCCAATAGAGCTAATTACAATACCAACTAGTGTTAAATATTGCTGCGTTTCAGCTTTGACTAGAATTGGTGATTGAATGTCTTTGAGTGCAGATTTTAAAGGCATAGAAAATACTTTAGGAATTAATCCTGTACTAAATAAAGTTATTGCTACGCCTGTCGAAATAGCTAAATTAGTTAAGCCACTTTGAGAGTTGAAAAAATCATAACAGCCAGCGCCCAAAAACAAAAAACTAGCTCCCCAACAAAATGCCACCACTAACTTTTCTTTAAACAGTAAATCATTCATCTAACTATCCTTGTTAACCTAAAAGCTTATTATGGAGGCTTCTCATTAATATGGTTCTAATAATTTATTAGAAAATAGATCACTACAAACTTATTGGGAGAATCCGAAATAACGCAATGGCAATGGCAATGGTAATGGTAATGGTAATTCAACATTGAACGACAGATTTGGTGGCTCAGTTGACCTAAAAAAACATTAAAAACTTAAAAATATTCATTCCTTTTTAACACAAACATATTATACGGTCTACGAACAAAAAAAGTTCACACACTTAACTATAAAATAATATTACACAGTGTTTAAATGTGCTATTTCATAAATTATAAAGACTATTCATTTAAGGATTTAAAGGGCAGAAAATAACAAATATTTTTATTTTTATTTTTATTTTTATTTTTATTTTTAAAACTACTAAAAACATCAACAAATATAGATGTATAGCTGGATTTATACCAATCTTGTTTAGTCTTCAGCTTTGCGCACTTTAAAGACATGACAACATAAGACTGTTACCTCTAGCTAAGTGACCAAAATACTATGACACTACAAAAAATCAAAAAAACACCTTTACTTTGGTGTCCTATATCTTCAAGAATAACTAACATTAGCAGTATTTTCATAGCTCGCTAACGACACTAAAACACATGATAATTTAGCTAATGTATAAAAAATTTGTATACGTTATGACGCTACTTAATTTGAGTAGTAAACGTATCTATTTAACTTAGTAGCTTAAAGCTTATTTTCGCCTGTAATGTTGACAACGTTTATTTTAAGAAAAATGAAAGCATTACACCACAATAATTAACGACCAATTAATCTATATGAGGCTCTTTAATTCTGATTGTTTTTTTAAAATAATTTCAATATAAAAAATCATTGCTATTCGTTATATTAGAATTAACTATCATTAATATTTGAATATATAATAATTAACTTATCTGCTAATTTTATTACATCGCTCACCTTAATAGATAAAAATCATGATGAAATGTCCTGAATGTCAAGTCTCTTTTATTATTAACAGGCGTCAATCATTGAAAGTGAACGAATACCCTCAATGTTATGGAGTATGGTTAAAGTCTGGTGGTATAGAAAAGATGACAACTGAGACTCAGTTGATTGAAAAAAAACAACAAAATAGGTCAAATAGCTTAACTAATAAAGAGAACGCTATACCTACTAAAAAAAGAAAAATAGCACACTTTCTTTCAGGTGCCTTTAATATTAGTGATGACTGGTGATTTTTTATTTATTTAACAATAAAAAACAAGTAAAAAATCACTTAGTATTTACACCTAGCGATAACATTTTATAAGAAACGCTGGTTTATTAATATGTATGAGTCTATACCAATAACATGTCAATATTAAACCTAGACAGATATACATTACCAAACAAAGCGTTTACTACTTTTAAGATTGAAACTGCTTTTTTGCAGCGGTTACAATTTCAAGTATAGCTGGATGTTTTAATCTTCTTTCTGGAGAAATAATATAATAGTTTTCTTCAATTTCATCGCTACGCCCAATAACTTTTACATCGTACTTATCAACGACATAATCTTCAATTAGCGTCGGACTACTAAATATTCCAAAGCCAGCTTGTCCAAAAGACTTCATTAGTGCGCTATCGTCAAATTCTGCAATGATATTTGGTGATATGTTATTACTTTCAAACCAAGAAGATAAACGTGTTCTTACAGCTGATTTTTTACTCTGTATTAGCCAAGGTAACTCTGATAACGATTGCGGAAAATCACTGCGACAATTTTTTAATAGGGAGTCCGACGCATAAAAAGTAGAACTACTTTTTACCAGTAGATGATTATAAGCTTTAACATGGCTACCCAACTGAAGTGATTGGTTTGTCAAAATACAATCTAACTTATTAGCAGCTAAGTCTGCCAGTAAGCTATTTTGATCTCCTTCCACACAAATTAAACGAACCCGCTCTTTCATCATTAACACAGGAGCAAGTAGTTGATGCGCTAATACTTTAGGAATTACGTCTGTTATTCCTACTGTAAAGGTATGCCACATTACTGGTTGATGTTTTTTTAGTATATATTTTACTTCATCTCCCAGCTGAAAAATTTCTTCTGCATAGCTATAGATTAATTGTCCCATTTCTGAAAGATATAATTTTTTTCTTTTACGATCAAATAAAGTAACCCCCATTTGTGCTTCAAAACTGGTGATTTGCCCGCTTATTGTTTGTGATGTTAGATTTAACCTTGTACTTGCTTTACTAATACTCCCTTCAGTAGCAACGATATAAAAATAAAAAAGATGATTATAGTTAAGTGGACTCATGAATTATTAAACCAAGTTTTTTCGATGATAAAGTCAATAATATTCGAATTTACCTTCAACAACAAGTGAGCTATAAATTTAGAGTACTTGAAGATCATATACTTAAATGATTAATTTTTTATTTGAGGGAAAACTTTTATTTTTGTGATAAAAAGACTATACAGTTAATTCACCTGATCAATGGATGGTGTATAGATATAAATTTTTCATATATATTCTTATAAAATAGATACTCCAATTTAATAAAAGTAACAATGAGTAAATTAGATGAAAATCGAAATTCAGAATGCTTTAGTTGATTACGAGCCTACATTAGAAGCTGATATTCAGCGACGATTAATGCTCGCATTTTCAAACGTCAAATCACATATATCTTCTGTCACTTTTATTCTAACCAATGTCTTGAATCGAACTGCGTATTATACGAAGCATTGCTCGTTAACTATTACGCTTAAACAATTTTCAGAAATTTTGATTGAAGACTCTCAAGTTAATATCTATAGCGCTATAGATCGAACCATTCAAAAAGCAACTCGACTTATTGATCGTAAAATCTCATTACAAGGGAGTAAGGGATAATGAAACTTCACACCATCAGCTTATTTTTAACCTTAGCTGCTTTTTGGTTACTCAATTCAGGTCATAATACCTTATTCATTCTACTGCTTGGGCTCGCTTCTATACTTTTAGTTTTGGTGATTGTTCATAGAATGGATGTTGTTGATCACGAGTCACAACCGCTTTATTTAACACGTAATATCTTTAGCTATTATTTATGGCTTATCAAAGAAATAATTAAAGCGAATATTATAGTTGTAAAACACATTTGGCTTGGAAATCAAAGTATATCGCCAACGCTAAGCAGAATTAAAATGAGTCAAAAAACAGATATGGGTAAAGTTATCTATGCAAACTCTATTACTTTAACCCCAGGTACCGTAGCAATTGATCTTATTGGTGACGAAATTATTGTTCATGCATTACTAAAAAAAGATATTGACTCATTACTCGCTGGCGAAATGAATCGCCGTATAAGTTTATTGGAGCGCTAATGTTTATTGCTGCCACATTCGCTATTTTTGTTGCCATGTTTTTAGCCATCATACGCGGGATTACTGGTCCTACTCTTTATGACCGTATACTCGCGGTCAATATGTTCGGAACAAAAACAGTATTACTCATTTCATTATTAGGTTTTGTTATGGGCCGTCCTGAATTTTTAGATATTGCAATAGTCTACGCACTCATAAATTTTATCAGTGTTATTGGCGTTTTACGTTACTCAGATACTAATAAACTTAAACACATGCCATCTGATGAAAAATCTCTAGATAAGGAACTTTAAATGGACATGATTTTAAATATTAGTGGAGCCTTGTGTTTACTCGTCGGTAGTTTTCTTTGTATATCTGGTGGTGTGGGCTTATTACGCTTTCCAGATTTTTACACGCGCATGCATGCCGTTGGGGTTACTGATACCTTGGGAGCGGGAATGATATTAATAGGTCTAATGTTCTATAGCCCTGACTTTCTAATATTCTCAAAATTAGTCATTATTCTGCTTTTAACCTTATTAATAGGCCCTACTACTAGCCATGTGTTGGCAAAAGCGGCCATGCAGAACAACTTGAAGCCAAAGTTACAGCAAGAGGATAATATTAAGGAGACAAGCTCATCGAATTATTAATTGATATTGTTTTATTAACCTTACTGGTAATCGTTGCTTTTGCTATTATTAAAATGAAAGACCTCTTTGCTGTTGTAATGCTATTAGGTATTTACAGTTTATTATCTGCTAGTTTTTTTGTCGCTATGGACGCTGTAGATGTTGCATTTACTGAAGCAGCTGTTGGTGCTGGCATTTCGACCTTACTGATGTTGGTAGTCATTACCATAACTGGTCGCAGTGAAAAAACTACCCGACATAAACCCTTACTTGCACTATTAGTGGTTGTGTTTACTGGCAGTATGTTGATCTATGGTACGTTTGACATGCCCTATTTTGGCATTGCTGATGCGCCTATCCATAGTCATGTAGCCCCTCGATATATTCAAGAGTCAATGAAAGAAGTTGGCATACCAAATATTGTCACTTCTGTTCTGGCAAGTTACCGCGCCTTTGATACTTTCGGTGAGGTTGTTGTTATTTTTACTGCTGGCATTGGCGTTATGGCACTACTATCTGTTGGTCGTAGACCAGAAGAAAACGAGAAAACAACAGCTATAGATGACTCAATGCATGAACAGTATCTTGTTATTCGCATCGTCACCAAAATGTTGATCCCCTTTATATTATTGTATGCACTTTATGTACAGTTTCATGGTGACTTTGGGCCTGGTGGTGGTTTTCAAGCGGGCGTGATATTCGCAGCCGCTATTATTTTATATACTATGTTATTTGGTTTAACTACCGCAAGAAAGGTTATTAATCAATCATTTATCCAGTTTATCGCTGCTGCTGGTGTTTTGTTATATGGTTGTGTTGGCATAGTTTCAATGCTTAACGGTGCTAATTTTTTCGATTATAACGCTTTAGCCAGTGACCCCGTTGCCGGACAACATTTAGGCATATTATTAATTGAGTGGGGCGTTGGTTGTACGGTTGCGTCAGTCATGATTATGATATTTTTCAATTTTGCTGAGCGTAGAGAAATGCAACAAAACAATGAAAAAATTAACAATATAGAGGGAGACTCACTGTAATGATAATAGGACTCTATAATGACTGGGTTGTTGTTGTGCTAATGATGATAGGGCTTTATATCGTTATTGCACACGGAAATTTAATTAAAAAAATAGTAGGACTCGCTATTTTTCAAACGTCAGTATTTATTTTATATATTAGCATGGCAAAAGTTGAAGGGGGTAGTGCCCCTATTTTAGCTGAAGGTATAAAACAATTCTCTAACCCCCTGCCCCATGTGTTAATTCTCACTGCGATTGTTGTTGGTGTTGCGACTACGGCTTTGGGTCTTGCCTTAGTGATTCGCATTAATGAAGCTTATGGCAGTATTGAAGAAGAAGATATTCAGCATTTAGATAATCAAACGCAAGACGAAACTGAACTTCAGGCAACAGAAGGTGAGCAATCGTGATATCTCATTTGCCAGTTTTACAGGTAATTGTACCGTTAATGGCAGCACCTATCTGTTTGTTATTAAAACGTTCTCAGTTAGTTTGGTTGTTTTCACTTTTTGCTAGCGCTATTGCATTTATTATCAGTGTTTTACTCTTACAACAAGTAATGACCTCGGGAGTGATTAGTTATGAATTAGGCGGTTGGGAAGCCCCTTGGGGAATTGAATATAGAATTGATCAACTAAATGCCTTTCTATTATTAATCATTTCAGGCGTTAGCACTGTGGTGTTAATTGCCGCGCAGACCAGCATAGAAAAAGAAATCCCCAAAGAAAAACACACACTTTTTTATATTTTGTATTTGTTATCTCTAACGGGAATGCTGGGTATTGTATCCACCGGTGATGCCTTTAATGTCTTTGTATTTCTTGAAATATCCTCCCTATCAGCTTATGCCTTAATTGCTTTAGGGCAAGACAGACGGGCGCTTTGGGCTTCTTATCAATATCTTATCATGGGTACTATCGGCGCAACGTTTATACTTATTGGTATTGGCTTGATGTATCAAATGACGGGTACGCTCAATATGCAAGATCTCTCTCAACGCTTGCCTGATGTTGCTCAAACACGAACAGTATTTACTGCCTTTGCTTTTGTTATTGTCGGTGTCTGTTTAAAGTTAGCGTTATTTCCTCTTCACTTATGGTTACCTAATGCCTACACGTATGCACCATCTATTGTCACTGCTTTCTTTGCTGCAACGGCAACCAAAGTTGCTATTTATTTACTGATTCGTTTTACTTTTACGGTGTTTGGACTTTCTTTTTCTTTTACCACGTTACCTTTGCAGGAGCTATTCTTGCTGCTTGGTTTAACAGGAATATTTGTTGCTTCTAGTGCGGCTATCTATCAAAAAAATGTTAAGCATGTTTTTGCTTATTCCAGTATCGCGCAAGTTGGTTACATTGTCGTTGGATTCAGTACCAGCACCATTACAGGTTTAACCGCGACGTTACTGCACTTGTTTAACCACGCGCTTATGAAGAGTGCCATTTTTCTAGCACTCGGGGCTGTAGTTTATCGACTAGGTAATGTTCAACTGAGCAGTTTTAATGGCTTAGGCCGTCAGATGCCGTTAACTATGGCGGCAATTGTTATTGGTGGCTTAAGCTTAATAGGTGTGCCTCTCACGGTTGGTTTTGTCAGTAAATGGTATTTATTAACCGCTTTACTAGAGAAAGGCTGGTGGCCAGTAGCCATACTTATCTTGTTAGGGTCATTGCTCGCTGTTATTTACGTGTGGCGTATTGTAGAAGCAGCCTATTTTAAAAAACCGTTAGCTGGCAGTGTGCCAGTAAAAGAAGCGCCGCTGTTTTTCCTCATTCCTATCTGGCTATTAATTACAGCTAATATCTATTTTGGCATAGATAGCCGCCTTAGTTTGAAAGTTGCTAGTGCTGCGGCGCAAAGTCTGCTTGGAGTATCACCGTGAACTTTTCTTTAGAAGTTTTGTTGCAACTAACCATTGCAATACCTTTACTAGCGATTGTAGGGATTATCCTTGCTAATAAAATGCCAAACATTCGTGAAGGTATAACAATTTTCGCCAGTATACTCTTGATATTTATTGTAACGAGTTTATATCAGGGGTTACTCTCGGGTGAAAACGTTAATGTTTTTTGGTGGGACATAATGCCCAACTTAAGTATTAGCTTCTCCATTGAACCACTAGGGATGTTATTCGCTTTAATCGCTAGCTTCTTATGGTTGATCACTACCTTTTATGCCATTGGTTATATGCGTAGCCACCAAGAAGAAAACCAAACCCGTTTTTATGGCTGTTTTGCCTTAGCTATTAGCGCCGTAATGGGTATTGCATTCTCTGATAACTTATTCACCTTGTTTGTATTTTATGAAGTATTAACCCTTTCTACCTATCCTTTAGTTACCCATGCAGGTACCGAAAAAGCCAAGCAAGGTGGCAGAGTTTATTTAGGTATTTTATTAAGTACTTCAATTGTATTCTTCTTATTAGCTATTGCCGGTACTTGGTTTATCACGGGCACTTTAGATTTTAAGCAAGAGGGCATATTCAATTCTGATGTTGATAAAACACTTGCCGGGGCACTACTCGTATTATTTATTTTTGGTATTGGTAAAGCGGCGATAATGCCTTTTCATCGGTGGTTACCTGCCGCGATGGTAGCACCAACACCCGTAAGTGCATTATTGCATGCTGTGGCTGTGGTGAAGGCAGGTGTTTTCACTATCTTAAAAGTCTGCGTATTTATTTTTGGCTTAGATTTATTAGCCGTATTACCGACTACTCAATTTCTCCTCTATGTAGCCGGGGCCTCGGTTTTACTGGCTTCGATTGTAGCGATGCGTCAAGATAATTTAAAAGCAAGACTCGCCTATTCAACCATCAGTCAATTAGGCTACATTACGATAGGTGCCTTATTAGCGACGTCTTCAGGTGTTATTGGTAGTTCAATGCATATCGCTACGCACGCCTTTGGTAAAATCACATTGTTTTTCTGTGCTGGTGCTATTTTAGTTGCTGCACACAAGTCTAAAATAAGTGAAATGCGCGGGCTAGGCCGTAAAATGCCGTTAACAATGATTGCCTTTTTTATTGCCAGTCTCAGTATTATAGGCGTTCCGCCAACAGGAGGAACATGGAGTAAATGGTACTTGTTAATGGGAACCGTTGAAACCGAGCAATGGATATTGATGGTTGTATTGATGATCAGCTCTTTGCTTAACATCGCTTATTTATTACCTATACCTTTTCATGCATTTTTCTCTAACCCATTACCTGAAAAACAAGATAAAGCCTCTAGTAGCCAAGAACCTGAAAACTTGGTTCCTAATACAGAACTAGGGCAAGTACAAATAAAAGAGGCTCCATGGCCTTCACTACTGGCTATCGGAATAACTACGTTAGGCTGCCTAATCTTGTTTATCTATCCACAACCTTTATTTAATTTAGCAACGGCTATTTTAGCCCGCGGGCAATAATTCATGAAAGATGAGAAAAAGTACTTATTTGATGATCCCAAAAATATACAGCGTGTTTTATATATTTTTTATACCTGTTGTGCGTTACTCGTTATTTTAGACTTTGTGATTCACCGTCACGTTATACACAGTTGGGAAAAATTGTGGGCTTTCTATCCACTTTATGGCTTTGTTGGTTGTGTTATCCTTGTTTTTGTTGCCACTTGGATGCGCAGTTTTCTTATGCGTGATGAAGATTATTATGAAAAAGTAGACATGAATAACTTAGATGAAAAAAATCAACAAAAGCTAACGAAAAAAATCACATCAAAAACAGGAGAACATCATGTGGATGATTGAAATACCTCCTTTTATTCCTTTCTTGATCGGGGCATTAATTGCCGCCTTTACCCGTGGAGTTTTACGTAATATATTGATGATAGCCGTGCCTATTATCAGTGGTTTACATCTTTGGATGGTACCTGAAGGTATTCACTTACAATTTGCTTTCCTTGATTACCAACTTAGCCCTTATCGTGTTGATAAGCTAAGTCTGATGTTTGGGTATGTTTTTCACATTGCCGCATTTATTGCCATTATTTATTCGTTGCATGTTAAAGACACTTTGCAACAAGTATCGGCAATGCTATACGCTGGCAGTGGTTTAGGCGCTGTATTTGCAGGTGATCTGCTTACCTTATTTGTTTTCTGGGAACTGTTAGCTTTTACCTCAGTGTTTCTGATTTGGGCAAGACGTACTCCACAATCGTATGTAGCAGGAATGCGCTATTTGATTATTCAAGTGCTCTCAGGGGTTATCCTCTTGGTTGGAGCCCTTTTTTACGCGGCTGAAAATGGCACGTTAGACTTTAGTTATATTGGACTCGACGGCATTGCTGGCTGGCTCATTTTTATAGCTTTTGGTATTAAGTGTGCATTCCCTGTCGCCCATAATTGGCTCACCGACGCCTATCCTGAAGCAACGGTTACCGGTACCGTTTTTCTTAGTGCTTTTACCACTAAAGTTGCCGTATATGCGTTAGCTCGATCGTACCCAGGTACCGAACTATTGATATACATTGGTGCGGCCATGACTTGTTTCCCAATATTCTTTGCTGTAATTGAAAATGATTTACGCCGAGTATTAGCTTATAGCCTGATCAACCAAGTTGGGTTTATGGTTGTTGGTATCGGAATAGGAACGGCATTGGCTATTAATGGGGCGGTATCACATGCGTTTAACGATGTCATATTCAAAGGGTTATTATTCATGTCGATGGGCGCTGTATTGCACATGACAGGAAAGATCAATGGCTCTGACTTAGGCGGCCTCTACAAGACCATGCCTAAGACGACAATCTTATGTATTGTCGGCGCGGCGTCTATTTCAGCATTCCCGCTGTTTAGTGGTTTTGTTAGTAAATCAATGGTGATGTCTGCAGCACTTGAAGAAGGGTATGATTGGATTTGGCTAATGTTATTATTTGCTTCTGCGGGTGTATTTCACCATGCAGGCATTAAAATCCCTTATTTTGCCTTCTTTGCACATGACTCCGGTTTAAAAGCAAGTGATCCACCTAAAAACATGTTATTTGCAATGACAATCTCGGCGGGTCTTTGTATCGCCATTGGTATATATCCATCAGCTTTGTATGCATTGTTACCTTACGATACTGGGTACAATCCATATGATGCCACCCATGTTTTAGCGCAGACACAACTATTATTCTTCTCTGCTTTAGCATTTGTTTGGCTCAACTTAAAGGGCATGTATCCGCCAGAACTTCACTCAACTAATCTAGATTGTGATTGGGTATATCGACGTGCTATGCCACTCGTTTTTCAAAACATGTTCAGTGCTATTTGGAAAATAGATCGTATGGTAAGAGATACAATAAAAGAAAAACTCGGCCACTCTTTTACTTACCTAGCATCTAAAAATAACCGCCTGAGTAGCTTACTCTCAAGAAACCATCCTTCAGGTAGCATGGCTATGTGGGTTGCTGTAATGCTTGCTATCTACTTACTTCTTAGCTTTGTTAAGTAATGTTTAGTTTATTATATCTATGAGCTAAATATAAAAGATATTATGGTATAAATTTTGTAAAATATTAACTTATATACATTATCTTTTTAGTTTTAGAGAATAGAATATTAAAATTATGCACTACATCTAATTTTTTTATTCATACGGTAGGGCTATAATTTAATTTGTTATTAAACTGTAGTTGATAGGGTTATGTAGATGCTAATTTTAACTGATAAATCAATACAAATATGCTAAGACCCTTTGTGTCCGTTTCTTAAATATAGTTAATCAGTATTATTACCATAGAATTGTCTTTAGGGTTCAGTATCATAATTACAACGTTGAACTAAAGAGTGGTAAGAAAGTCCCCATGTGATGACTATTTAGTAAGTGTATAGCTAACGGTACCTGCTAGCTATACACTTACTGTTATGTGGTACCAAGCTATATAAGAACCTCAGGTGGACTTCTTTGTTATATTTAGATAGTAAAGGTAAAACTCTAAAATAATAACAATACTGCTATATAATATGGGAATGAAATGAAACTCACATGTATGGTGAGTATTATTTACTCGCCATACATGAGTTAAATTGAATTTTAGAAAGGCGCTTTGTTCAATTTAGTTTGTTTTTTTCAAAGGTTATTTACCAAAGCTTCCAAGGGTAAAGTAATGCCTACAGACATTAGGCAACTATGGGAGTATGGCTGTAGGTTACTGTTAGAATTGTTCAACTAAGAGTATTCTTTCTGATATTTTAGGATGAGTTGAGAAAAAATCATTCATCGCACTATGCGCTTTACCTTCATTTTCTTTGAGATAATAATTTTCTAAATTTTGCATCGCATCAACAAAACTTTGTAAAGGGATATCATGCTTGTTTAACAAAGTTAACGCATAAGTGTCCGCTTGTGTTTCAAATTCACGAGAATAGGTCAAATCAAGTAGAAGCGTAGGAAGACCAGTTACTAGATCAAAAGTCTCAACATCACCAGTAATAAATACTACCATGATAGTCAACATAGCATCTTGGATCATCCGCTGTGTCATATGCTTTTGGGTTAAATGTCCTAACTCATGGAATAACACCGCGATGATCTCATCATCAGTTTGTATTAAATTAATAAAGTCATCGGTAAAAACAATAACGCCATTTGGTAACGCTAGCGCATTAGCTTTCATCCCAGATCTAAACTCTAACCTAGGTTGTAAGCTTTGATAACTTGATAAGTAAGGCGCCACTAAAGCTCTTATATCTTGCTGCCTTTTGACTGGTAATGTTGATGGTTCGAAAACCGTCTCATCTAAGATATCTAAACTAGAAAAAATTTTTGTAGAGGTGAAGTAAGGTACATTATGAGCCATTAACTTTGCAGTGCTTGGTATGCCATGCACAACGATTCCATATAATAAAATGACTATAGCTATTGTAGAAATATAAATCAATTTAGAATTATTTTCTAAATTGTACAACCAAGAATGTTTATGTGATGGGCTGTTGGTGTACCAAGTAATTAATTTATCAATTTCATCATGGTTATCACAAACAAAAAGTTGTTCGTCATCAAATATGATTTCTCGAGGCGTATTACCTAAACGAGATTCAACAACATAAAATTGATGCTTAAATGATAATATTGTCTGCTGTTCGGTTAAATGAATAGCAGTAATTTTATGGTCATTGTTAACCTCTAAACGCGCATTATGGCGTTTAGAGGTTTTACCATCAAGATAGGTACCTTCTATTAACATGGTATTTGACTTTTATGCAAAAGAAAATATTTGACCAAACTCTTCACCTAATGCGCTAATATTTTCTTTTTCAGCAGCACTAAAATTATCTAAGCTACCGCTAGTATGCATTATTAAACAAGAACAAATATATTTTGTCATGCGAACTTTAGCTACGGGTAAATATAAACCTAAGGTAATCATCGTTAGAAACAGGTTAATTAGAATAACTTTTGCTGTTCCGGCTATGGTGAGACTCGCTTCAAATTTATGTTCAATTAAACTTAAGCTAGCATAAAATATATTAGTAAATGAAACGACAATATAAATAATTACAGCGAAATAGATGACGATATAAAGTAACGATGAGACAACAGTAAAAGCAGGAACAAAATAAGCAATTAAGGCAATAGGAAATCCTACCGCGATGCTAATGCCAATAGCTGTTAAAAATATCATGCCGTAATCTTTATAAGTCGCATTAAAATCAAACTTACTAGTACCATAAGCGCTGTTGCGAACGAAGTATTCATTGGCTTTTAATAAGGCTAATGGGTACAAAATACCTAACGTAAGTATACCGAGTATAGGCCAAACATAAATAACCATAAATGCCTGTCCATATGAGCCTTTAAAACGAAACTGAATATTTTTATATGACGACATTCTATGATTAAAGCCCATAGATTGATTTATGAAATAAGGAATGGAAAATACAAGGACTAGAGCTAAAAACCCAGCAACTATAGGAAGAAACAGGGACAGAATATAGTAACCTATTAAAGCAGCTACCGCGATAAGTCGACCTTTTAATATAGATATAGGGTCTGCCAGATAGCGAAAATTATCATTTTCTAAGTATAAGTTTGAATAAAAATAGCGATTATTCCTTACCTTAGCCCAAGCTGAATAAATACCTAGCGTGACTATGGTGAGTAGGATATTTACAATCCAAATTTTAAAATATTCCATTCCGTCACCACGGAATTCAAAGCCTAGGCTTCTATTTTCTGGTGTCATTATGTTAGAGTTATGTTCAGCAGGTATCTCTGAAGGTAGCTTCATTATATTATCCTTAATTTATAGTTATTTTCCGTAAACGCTTAATTAATTAAGCGTTTGGATATTATACAAGTTTAAACCACGATGCAAGCTTGTGTAGCATTATAATATATCAACAGTTTTAACGACTTGTATTCAATTTAATTTCTAATTTTTAGCTAAGAATAGTGTAAATTCACAAGTCACTTTAAGTGTTCTAGTGTGTATTGAGAAAAATATTTAGTACATACAGACAAAAATAGTTATAACGCTTTAACTTGGTTATAACGTAACGTTACTAACTAGTTTAGTTGTTTACATCATGTATAAGGGGCTTTATCAACAGCTCTAAAGGCAATCTAGGTCAGAGAATTATTTAAGTAGTTTAGGCACTAATCAGTTTTTAAATAACTTAACTTCTTTCCATAAAAATTACTGTTCAGACGCCACTATATAAAGAGAACAAAAAATATACTATTAAAATCGGTAATATCTATGGATTTGGAACACCTTTAACAATCTGAACACCTGTTATTATCTCATCAATACTTCAGACATAAACCAAGAATAGAAATTAAAAATATAGTTACCACTACTTAGAAACATATCATTTATAAGTTTAGTTATTTTTTAAAATCTATCTTTAGTAGGTAAAATCACAGTAAATACAGCAACAAATGCCACCCTATAAAAACCTATTCAACAGTACTACTGTTGTAAAATTTTTCTACACCATAACTAAAGGAATCTATAATAATAAATATGAAGCACCTATAAATGATAGTAAAAGATCACATTAGGTTAGTTGAAGGGAAAATATCATCACGGTATGGCGTAATAGTCAGCCGATATTTATGGCTATTCTATTATTAATGTATGAGTTATTAGAATCAGGTATAATTATGTGACGTAGTACGGCAACGTTAATAGCTTTTGGTTTTACTGTGCCCATCACTACTGCAATGATCGCACTTGCGGTAGGAACAAGTATTCGTTGTAATAATAAGATTGTAAACTCTGCATGCCTTGAAAAGAACAACCTTAGCTGTATATAAGCCAAACATTTATTACCTCAGGATTAACACTATTAACTATAGCGATATTAGCGTTTATATTTTCCGAACAGTTACGTAATTATTAGGAAATAATCATTGGCTGTCGAGAGAAGGTACAATAAAGGTGCCAAAATTAGCTGCTGAACAATTAAGTTATCAATGCCAGCTTACTCGGTCTCATATACCGACTTGTATTAATCATTCCTCTAGCATGGCTTGGTTCTGTAATGGCAAATACTCACTTTATCTAGCGCTAATGTTAGCGCATTTATTTGATAGAATAGGTGTGATTTATTTATTTACAAAAACACCTAGTATCCGCGTTAAATTAAAACTAATAAAAGAACAAGTAATTATCGAGATAAACGGAGTAGATTAATAAAATATAATTTGAAGTTATTGGGATGATATAAAGAAAGGTTAATTAAATTAAGTAGATAATATTTGACATGATTAAATCTTATTTAAAGTAAAATAAGTAATAGGGATAAATATGCTTTAGCCCTTTTATCCGACTATCGATTAACCAAAGATAGCTCTCATTATTCCAATAGCGTGTTCAACACTTTTTCCTGCTTTAACTTGTTTAAGAATTGTTGCTCGTTGAGCTTGCATATACGAGGGTAAGCCATCTTCTGCTAAAGCCTGATCAACGATTTCATCAGGTGTTAGCTTAGTACGAGCACGACGAGATGACTTATAACTACTCACTATACTATTTGATTTTTTGTCACGGATACGAAGATAATTAGAACTAAGAGCAAAATCTTCATCAGCAAACAAGAACAAATCAACTAAAACTGCGCGAACGTGCCAAAGCTTTAGTTCTCGTGCATCTTCAGGTTCAGCTTGATGCCACCAAGCAAACGTTCGTAAAGTGCCTATCATATCTTGCCAATAACTATCAAAATCAAAAGCATTAAACTTAGTTATAGATAGACCTTGGCAGAAAACATCTATTTTTGCGTTTGTTAATGCTATAAATTGATCTGGACGCTTCATAGCTAATAAACGAGTAGCTGCAGCTAATGGTGGTTTTTCACCTGCTTCTTTATTAACGGTGTAACCAGTAAATATTTTTTTGTAAGCACTGACAAATTTCTGGTACTGCGCTGGCGTAACATCACCTGATTCTGGAATGTGGCTTAAAGCTAAGTCAAAACTTTCAGGCTGTTGTGCTAATAAAGTATGAAAGACTTTAGCGCCTTTGGTTGAAGCAAACCATTCTACATCAAAATTATATGTTTTATGATCATGCTGATGGGTATGTTTACCAGCAAAAGCAAGGCGTTCTAATTCGCTCATTTCGACTAAACTTTTATGTTTAGTCGTTTGAACATAATCGAGTAAAGCTAATCTTTCATCAAGCGCGTGTAAACTTGCTTGTTGTTCGATAAAAGTAGTGAAGATAAGCCAAGGTGCGATACGTGCCATTTTAAACTGACTAACACTCGCACCAAGAATAAGTAGTTGTTCTAGCTTTTTTAAACTTGGTAATTGCTGCTCCTCTAACAAAGAAATATTAATCCTATTACGACAAACATCTATCAACTCTGTACACCAACCAAAAAAATCATTTGGTCTATTTTCAACTTTAACTGCTATCAAATTTAAGCTTAGCTCAGTAATATGACTTAAAGCATTTTGGTATGAAGCATTTTCAGCATCATTTAGTGCCATTTTACCAGGGGAAGATAATAACTTTCTCATCAGAGAATAAAACTCCAGAATTACATCAGTACAAATAGTCGATTAAAATATAAACCGTACGCTAACTACATTTGTAGAAAAGCAAAAAGCCCGTTACTTTTGTAACGGGCTTCTCGTGTGCCACAGCACAAATTAGAAGTCTAGCAATGTCCTACTCTCACATGGGAACTCCCACACT
>CAJWZC010000074.1 GCA_913049915.1 uncultured Colwellia sp. | reverse complement strand
GTTGATTGAGTGAAACGAAAGCAGCTTAAAA
The DNA here is from genome assembly GCA_913049915.1 of uncultured Colwellia sp. GTDB lineage: Bacteria > Pseudomonadota > Gammaproteobacteria > Enterobacterales > Alteromonadaceae > Colwellia. The sequence goes on along the minus strand of CAJWZC010000074.1, from coordinate 19,194 downwards.
CCGCTCCGATTGCTTGCTTTTGTTAGGCGGGTACTCGACTGTGAAACCCAATATACAACCCCTTAAGAACCTCTGGTAGAGCCTCCCAGTATGACTTTGAGCTTTCGGGATTTACCTGCCAAAACAAATTTTCAATGAATGATACATCTATACAGTTTTTTACATCACCACCTTCAAACAGATATTTCTTTCTGAAAAATTCAAATACCACAGAGTATTTCTGAACATTGACACTCTTGCGCATTTCTCCATTTATAGCGTTAGCTAGACTCTCAAACCATGAATATGCAAAATCAGGATCAATATCACCCCATTGCTTTATATGGATTGAATCAGCCTTGACGGTTATGTCAGGGAAAGTAACTCTAAATTCTTCGTACAAATCTAGGACGGACATAAAAACGCCTAACAGCTTATTATGGAGACTTCTCAGTAATGTCCGTCCCATAAGCTTTATTTAATTTCCATTAATATCCCATAATTTCAAAGCTTTAGAAACTATAAATTTTGTAAACTTGTCAGAACTTGGATATTACTGAGACTTCTCAGTAATATCCATTATGAAATCAGAGGCTAATACTCATAAAATCAATGAATTAGGATGTTATCTGGGTGTTTTTAGATTATTACTAAGACTTCTCAGTAATATGACACAAATTACCCATTAGAAAATATATGGAAAAATATTTAAAGTTAATGTCTCCAATGCGCACGGAGGAGTCTTTACTTTTAAATTCATTAATGTCAGTAATCGTATCTTTGCTGACTATTTCAAGGTCGGTTTTTCGTTAATAAAACCGTCCGCTTTGTGGCATTAGTGATCATACCCGTGCTTTATTTCAAAGATTAGGGACAATCACAAAACCTACCTATATTTTACAATTACCATTCGCAAACGCGTGTCTCATTATTTGTAACGATCCACATATTCTACTTTATCAATTAAATTAATTAGGGTTGTAACTTCAACCTTAAGATAAAAAATAAGAGTCACTATTTTAAAACTAGCTACTTGATTGATAAATAGTTGGCTTTTGTACTTGAAATCCATAACGTTATTGGATGTTTAGATCATTATTAAATGCTCACTTAATTGTCTCTTAGCGCAACGGTTACAGGCAGACGCATCGCTTTAATCGCTGGCAGAATGCCACCTAATAAGCCAATGGTTATAGAAAACAATAACGTTTGAGCAATTAAGCCACTGGTGAGCTCAAAATTAAACATCATCTGACTCAAGTTATTGGCATCTTGCGTTGACGCCGTCCAGCCATCAAAAATAAGATACAAAGGTAAAACCCCCAATAGCACACCAACCAGAGCAATCAACAAAGCTTCAGTGAGAATAGAAAAGCAGATAGCAAAAGCACTAAAGCCTATTGCTTTATGGGTGGCTATTTCCTTGCTACGGCTAGCGATAGTGGCATACATGGTATTGAGCGCCGCAATCATAGCCCCAAGTGCCATAATAAAGGCCACAGGAAAACCAACCCAACGTATTAATCGCGTTAAGTTCTCGGCCTGATTAGCAAAGAATTCTTTTTCATACATTATTCGTAAGTTTAAACGCGGATCAGCTTGCCACTCTTTATTGAGTGCATCAATATCAGTATTAGCTTTGAGTGCTAACCGAACAGATTGTAAGGTATTACCGCGCTGATAGTCACTTTGTACCATACCAATATCAGCCCATAACTCAGACTCAAAAACACTATTATTATCGCTAAAAACACCGCTAATTAACCAACGTGAACCACCTACAGTAATAGTAGACCCTACAGTTAATGCAGGTATTTTTCTCGCTATTGCTTGTCCGATAATGACTTGTCGTAAGCCCGTTTTAAACTTTGCACCGGCAATGATATTGAAATTTGGTCTAAAACGATAGGTGCTTTTACTAATGCCTCTTAGCGCTAGTTTTTCAATGTGCTCTTCACCTGTTTTATCAAAATGAGACATTTCAGCATTAACAAACATTTCAGCTGAAACCAGTGCTTGATTATTACTATCTTTAAGCACTTGAGCATTGTTTGCTAGAATATTAACTTCTGCTGGAAACATAACACTTTGTAATTCTGATATTGCGCCTGCGCGCATCACAATCAACGTATCATTAAGACCCGTTCTCTCTAAGGTTTTAACCATACCTTGTGTCATCGCAAGCACAGATAAAATTACCGCCGCCACACAGGCGATGCTCAATATACTTACTGATGAAGCAATGGCTCTATGAGGAAAACTTTTTAAATTGATTGTTGCTAAAGCCATTCCTTGTTTAATTATCGCTTGTTTAACGTTAGCGCGGCTATGATTGATTAGTTGGACCATTATGCTTTTGCTCCTAAGGTAGTACTGATGGTTAAACGTTTTAGTGTTAAAGCGGGTAATAAACTGCACAGGGTTGCAGCAAGAAAAACCAGTAAAATAACATTAAAATAATGCCCGTTATCAATGGCTATTCCGGGTAGGAAATCCGCAAATAAGTGGCTAACATAAACTAAGCATAATTGTGCGAATACACAGCCCAATAATGCTCCAAGTGCCAGTAGAAAAAATGACTCTAAATACACTTGAGCAATCAAAAAACGACTAGAAAAACCCAGTGCTTTCATCATGGCACTTTCATTTAAGCGTTCTCGATTACTTTGCACCATGGTATTACACACAATTAATAGCAGAGTAAAAAATACCGCAATAACAACTACTTTAATAACCATCGCCATATCAACAAACTGTTGTACCCGTTCTTTAATAAATATTTGCTCAGTGGTTGTTCTGGTCGCGCCATTAGAATTAGCAAATAAGGTATCTATCTGCTGACTTACTTCATCTATATCAGCTTGCTCTGCTACTTTAGGCGTGAACCAACTCACCGTATTTCGAGCATAAGCTCGACCTTTATCAAAATATGCATGTTGGAAGAATATTTGCTTTTCATCATGTGTATTATCTGCACTTTGATAGATTGCAGACACCGTAAATTGCCAAGTAAAAACACCATCTCTATTCATCCAAATTGAAGAGCTTAGCGGCACTTTATCGCCAATTGTCCAACCATATTTATTGGCAATGGCTTGGCCGACCACAAGTCCTGTACGGGTATTTTTCCATTGTTCAAGCTGCGATTTAGCTATGTCATATTCATCGAACATTTCAAAGTAGCTGTTATGGTCAACAGCTAAAACTGCAAGCTGATTCGTTTCATCTTTGAAATAACCGCCAAACCAAGAGGCATAACTAACACTATCCACGCCAGCAATAGCAGAAATCTTTTGTTGGTAATTAATAGGTAAAGAACGCGCAAGGGATATTTTATGGCTGGTAAGTAGTCGATATTGATTATTACTGCTGACATTACTCGTTAATGCATGATTAATGCCGGCTAAAATCGAGAATAAAAAAAACGCTATCATTACTGATATACAGGTCAAACTAAAGCGCGTTTTTTTGCGAAAGCTGTTACGCCAAACTAGTTGAAATATATTCATAAGTTAACCTCAGCCGCAGACAATTGGCTTTGTTTTCCCTTTTCAATATACTGCTCTAAATTAATGACTCTGCTGGCATATTCACTCGCCCTTAAATCATGCGTCACCATAACAATCGTTTTGCCAAAGTCTTTATTAAGCGTGGCTAATAATGTCAAAACTTCATCGGCTGTTTTTCTGTCTAAATTTCCGGTTGGCTCATCGCACAAAATAATTTTAGGATCACTGACAATGGCGCGAGCAATGGCAACTCGTTGCTCTTGACCACCAGATAACTCTTTAGGTAAGTGTTTAGATCTGTCCTCCATACCAACTAAACGCAATGCTAAGCTAGCATGTTGCTTTCTTTGTTTGCTATTTAAGGGGGTTAATAACAAAGGCAGTTCAACATTGCCTTGCGCGGTTAATACGGGTAACAAATGATGTGATTGGAATACAAAACCAATATTTTCAGCGCGCCATGTTGATAGTAGTGCTTCTGATAAGGTATCAATACGTCGATCACCGATAGTAACACTGCCTGATGTTGGCAAATCTAACCCGCCAATTAAATGCAACAATGTACTTTTACCTAATCCTGACGGTCCCATTAAGGCGACAAATTCACCTTCGGCTATCGATAAATTAAAATCATCGTGCACGACAACTTTGTTATTACCTTTTTGATAACTCTTATTTATTTTATTTAAGTGAATGGCTATTTTATTTTGATTATTCATTTTCATAATATTTACCTAACTATTTGTGAGTTATCTATGAGCTATTTTGAGTTACTTATGAGTGATGCAGTACCGCGTCTTATTGCTGTGACACTGTTTATTAGCCTTTTAAAAAACTGACCTTTACCCCCATATCCGGTAGTATTCTTGCGTCTGTGGTATGTAACTTAACGCGCACTTTAATACTGGCTTTTTGTCTGTCTGCCGTAGGGATAACAGCAATTACTTCACTGGATATATGCCAATTAGGGTATGCGTCTAACGTTGCGATAGTTTTTTGGTTGGCGTGAACACGATTGATATAACTTTCAGCAACTTCTACTTCTATTTCTAATGAACTCATATCAACAATGGTGCCAACACCTGTTCGGATAAAACCACCACCAGAAGATCCTGAGGAGATGAGCTCACCTACTTGCGCATTCTTACTGATGACAACACCATCAAATGGCGCACGTATTTTGTGTTGTTCTAATTGGTATTGAGCGAGAGCTACTTTCTGTTGGCTGAAATCTATTAAGGCTTTTTTGTTAGCTAATTGCGCAGCAATTTTTTCCGTAGTAAAACGACTATCATCGAGAAACTGCTCACTAATAAGTGATTTATTAAATAGGGTAAGTTGACGTTCTAAGCGTTTTAATTCGTGTAGATGCACTATATTCAACTCATGAAAACGTGCTTTGTTAGCGGTTAAATCAGCTTGTGCTAATTGGTAAGAGATTCTGGCTTGTCTGTCATCTAACTCAGCGATTATTTGGTTACTTTGAACGCGTTGGCCCTCTTCAATATTTAATTTGTTTAACTTGCCCGTGACACGTGATGAAACCGTAGCAATTCGTCTAGCAACGATATGTCCGCTTGCATCAAGTACTGAACTGTTAACAATTCTTTCAATAGGTGTGTTTAAATGCTTATTGGCTTTTATACCCTTATTTGCAGTTGAAGCAGTGTTCTCAGTATTGGCCAGTTGAGCACTTTTACTTACTGGCGCCGCACCTTGACTCTTTGATTGATAAACAGCGGGAATAACAAAAGCGCCGCTAAAGGCTACTAACGATAAAATAACAAATAATGTCTTTTTAGCCATTGATGAAAATAAAGGTTTTTTGTTATGGGTAATACTTCGATCAATGGTGAGTTGTTCAATATCTACATTGCGGGGCATTATATTCTCCTAATAAGTTAAGAGAATGATAAGAATTGTTGGCTTAGTTAAATAGTGCCAAAAGTAATAGTTTTAAGTCAGTCAATAGGTGACTTTTGGCTACTGAGCAACTAAACGTACAAATCTAGATGCTTAGGTTTATTATTTTTCTGATCAGTTTTCTCATCTGACGCTTCTAACTCTCTTAATTGCTTAACTGAGTGCTGAACTAAGTTTTGGGCTAAGTGTTGGCCTGATCCCTGAGCAAATAAGCTATCGTACGTGGATTCTGAATCTTCTATTACTTTTTCTTGCTGAGCATGCGACTCTTCTTTACTATCCTGTTGGGCTTCTTGCTGACTCGCGTGATATTTATCTTCTTCCTTGGTAAAATAATATTCATGATTTTCAAGGTGATCAGGATCTTGGCTAAGTTTAGTATTAGCCGCATCTTTAAGCAGTGCTTTAACCTTTATCCTTAATGGCTTAATAGGTACAGGCACTATACGTGTTAATTGAGTAGTAAAAATATCCATTTTTAACTCCTACGCTTTTTTAAATGAATCAATAAATAAGTTGTACTACCTTATTATCGACTGTTTACGTATAACCTTTAATTCAGTAGTGATTTAGAGTAATAGTCCTAATCAAGTTATATATAACAAATAGTAATAAAAAACGTTTATTTATTACTTGCAGAAATCTAAATTAAGCAGTAATGTAAACTATACTTAAAAAAATATTTTTATAATTGTTAACTGAACTTTGCAATAGCACCTAGTTAACATAAAATAGCTAACTATTAGAGACTTTATCCATGATTGTTAACCTGAACCGTCGACATCATCACCATCATACCAACTAGCCCATTCAGGTTTACTCACTAAGTAAATTACTGGAGGGCAAGTAGCCTTTCAGTGGTTTAAAAAAGCATAATACAATCTCTTAATAGAAGTAACTGTAATTGCTAAACCCCCGAAAGAGTCACGACTCTCTCGGGGGTTTTTCGCATCTTAGCGATTAATAAATTGTATATACATGATAAATTTTAAGATTAAAAACGATAGGAATTAACATTATGAGCACATCAGAGCCACGTTTACGCATTGCCATGCAAAAGTCAGGACGCCTAAGTGAAGATACCCAAAAATTACTTAAGCACTGTGGATTAAAGTTAAACCTGAGCGATAGAAGGTTATTGGCTCATGTCAGCAACATGCCTATTGATATTATGCGTGTTCGTAGTAGCGATATTCCTGGCCTAGTTATGGATGGTGTTTGTGATTTAGGGATTGTTGGTGATAATACGTTAGAAGAAGAAGAGTTAGAACGCCAATTAAAAGGTAATAAGTCTGACTATATTCGAACTACCACATTAAATTTTGGTGGTTGCCGGTTTTCAATTGCAATGCCCGAAGAGTTTGAATACACAGGATTAGATTGTTTAAACGGTTTACGCTTTGCTACAACTTACCCACAGTTATTAAATCGTTTTGCTAAAGCTAATGGTATTAGCGTAGAATTTTGTTTGCTGAAAGGCTCGGTTGAAGTCGCACCTCGCGTTGGTTTAGCTGACGGTATTTGTGACTTGGTATCAACTGGCGCAACACTTGAAGCGAATGGCTTAAAAGAAGTAGCTGAAGTTTTTCGTTCAAAAGCATCATTAATTCAACGATCAGACTCATTAGGTGAAGAAAAACAAGCTATTTTAGATACCTTATTGCCACGGATTCACGGCGTAATGAAAGCGAAAGAAAGCAAATATATAATGCTGCACGCACCAAAAGATAAAATAGCACAAGTCAGCAAATTAATGCCTGGTACAGAAACTCCTACTATTTTACCACTTGCCGATCGTGATGATTTGGTCGCAGTGCACGTAGTAGCAACAGAAACATTCTTTTGGGAAACCATGGAACAATTGAAAGCCTTAGGTTGTCACTCAATCCTGGTTATGCCAATTGAGAAGATGATGGGCTAAAGTATCTTAGTTCATTGCTAGTAGGAGAAATAGCAGCATCGAAAGTACTCACTGACTAATGTCAGCTCCATACTACTTCTTTGCTCTACCACCAACTAACGAAGAACTAAAAAAATTATATTGTAAGTACAAGAACTAATACCGAGAAAGAATTATGATTAATCAACTAATCAATTGGCCAGAATTATCAGAGCAGCAAAAAAAAATTGCACTTGCTCGCCCTGCAATAGCTGATAGTGCATTATTATCAACGCAAGTTGCTAATATTATTTCGCAAGTTAAAAATCAAGGCGACAAGGCTATTTATGCGTTAACTGAGCAGTTTGATGGTATTGCACTAGACACGTTAAAGGTGAGCCCAAAGCAAGTAGCACAAGCCAAGCTAGCTCTTAGTGCTAAGCGCCTAAAAGCTATCAATACCGCTTACCAACAAATTAGAGCATTTCACAGCGCCCAACAACCAAATGATATAACAGTTGAAACGACACCTGGTGTTAAGTGCACACTAAAAACTGAAGCAATTGAAAGTGTTGGTTTATATATTCCTGCTGGCTCTGCGCCGTTACCTTCAACGGTATTGATGTTAGGTGTTCCTGCACAACTTACTGGTTGTAAACGCACAGCATTAGTTTGTCCTCCTGATAAAAATGGCCAACTAGCAAATGAAGTATTAGTAGCTGCTGAGCTTTGTGGTATTAGTGAAATATATACTGTAGGTGGCGCACAAGCTATTGCCGCACTTGCTTATGGCACACAAACAATAGCTGCGGTAAATAAAGTTTTTGGCCCCGGTAACCGTTATGTTACTGAAGCAAAAACGCAATTATCACAACAGGTTCCTGGTTTTGCTATTGATATGCCAGCCGGTCCTTCTGAAGTATTAGTTATCGCAGATGAGCAAGCAAACCCAGCCTTTATCGCTGCCGACTTATTATCACAAGCAGAGCACGGTGTTGATAGCCAAGTAATACTCCTCAGTGATAGCGAATCGTTAATCACACGAGTATCTAAAGAATTAGACAAGCAGTTAGCCACCTTGTCACGTCGAAAAATTGCGGCACAAGCATTAACACAATCTCGTTTAATTTTAACTAAAGATTTATCTCAAGCGGTTGCAGTATCGAATGAATACGGCCCCGAACACTTAATTATTCAAACGGAAGATGCACCCACGTTACTTGCTAGTTTACGTAATGCCGGTTCAATTTTTGTTGGTGCTTATACGCCTGAGTCGGCTGGTGATTATGCGAGTGGTACCAATCACGTATTACCGACTTATGGTTACTCAAAAGTGATATCAAGTTTATCACTGGCAGATTTCTCTCGTCGTTATACTGTACAAGAAATTACCAAAGTAGGTTTGGCGAGCTTAGCTGAGTGTATTATTGAATTAACCGATGCTGAAGGTTTAGATGCACATCAGCGTGCTGTGACTATACGCTTAGAAGAAGGCGCATAATCATGACCTTATTAGCGGATAGTAGCTTGATAGCTAGCACCTTAATAAAGAGATTAGCAAGAGAAGAGCTGGTCGATATGGTGCCATATCAATCAGCAAGACGTTTATTTGCCAGCGGTGATAATGAGCAAGCTAACAGTAAAACATGGCTTAATGCTAATGAAGCACCTGGACAAGGAAAGTATCAATTAAATAGTGAAAATATTAACCGTTATCCTGATTTTCAGCCACAAGCATTATTAAATGCTTACAGTAATTATAGTGGCTTACCTACAGGTAATATACTTGCTACACGTGGCGCCGATGAAGGTATCGAATTAATCATTCGTAGCTTTTGTCGAGCTTATCAGGATAGCATTTTAATTTGTCCGCCAACCTACGGCATGTATGCGATTAGCGCAAAGAATCATGGTGCAAGTATTGTTAGTGTACCATTGGTTAATACCCCAGAAGCAATGTGTCAACTAGACCTTGACGGGTTAAAAGCGCAAGTAGGTAAAGTTAAAGTGGTCTTTTTATGCTCGCCAGGTAATCCTACGGGCAACACTTTACCGCAGGAACAAATTCAAGCGGTAATCGAACTATTTAAAGACAGCGCGATAGTTGTCGTTGATGAGGCTTATTATGAGTACACTAATTTAGCCTTAACTTCAGGCACAGATACTGAGCAGGTAAATACTAAGTTTGTATGTCAATGTGAAAACGTAATTGTACTAAGAACCTTATCGAAGGCATTTGCCTTAGCTGGTTTACGTTGTGGTTTTACCTTAGCGAATAAAGAAATAATAACCTTATTAAGTAAAGTTATTGCGCCTTACCCAATTGCTGCGCCTGTTGCAGAAATTGCTAGTCAAGCATTAAGTAATGACTTAGTTGTTATGCGAGCTAGAGTAAATAGTACCAATAGTTTACGAGAACAATTAAATGATTGGCTGAAGCAACAACGCTGGTGTAAAAATATTTTCCCCAGCGATGCTAATTTTGTTTTATTTCGCTGTAATAACATTGATGAGAAAAATAAAATTTTTGATCTCTTAGTAGAAAACGACATATTAATTCGCGACCAATCTAAGCAGCAACAACTTGAAAATTGTCTCCGTATTAGTATTGGTAGTGCAGAAGAACTCGAACAGCTGAAAAAGCTATTAATCACATTGTAATTTAAAAGTAACGCTACATTTTTTGTAGCGAAACGTAGATAATGAAGAGCATTTTATGAGTAATACCCAAGAGAAAATATTATTTATCGACCGTGATGGTACCTTAGTTGAGGAGCCCATTAGTGATAAGCAACTTGATACTTTAGAGAAATTAGTTTTTGAGCCAAATGTTATTGCCGAGCTTTTAAAACTTCAAGGCAAAGGATTTAAGCTTGTCATGGTTTCAAATCAAGATGGTCTTGGTTCTAAGAGTTTCCCTCAAGCAGATTTTGATTTGCCTCATGACAAAATGATGGAAATATTTAGTTCTCAAGGCGTAGTATTTCAAGATGTATTACTTTGTCCTCATTTTGATGAAGATAACTGTAACTGTCGTAAACCTAAACTTGGCTTAATAAGTGATTACTTACAACAAGGCCGAGTAGACTTTACTAACTCTTTCGTTATTGGTGACAGAGAAACTGATATGGGACTTGCTGCTAACATGGGTATAGTTGGTATCAAATATAATCGCGAAACATTAAATTGGGCTCAAGTTAGCGAGCAAATTATTACGCAATTAGAACAACCAAGAATAGCCACAGTTACGCGTACCACTAAAGAAACAGACATAACTGTGACCGTTAATCTAGATAAAGCCGGTAATAGTAAGATAGATACTGGCTTAGGATTTTTTGATCACATGTTAGACCAAATAGCAACTCATGGCGGTTTTAACTTAACATGTAAAGTTAGTGGTGATTACCACATTGATGAACATCATAGTGTTGAAGATACTGCGCTAGCTTTAGGGCAAGCGCTAAAACAAGCACTAGGCAATAAACGTGGTATTAACCGTTTTGGTTTTACAATACCTATGGATGAATGTCGTGCTGAATGCGCTATCGATCTTTCTGGTCGTCCTTGGTTAGAATTTTCTGCAGACTTTACCAGTGATAAAGTTGGTACTATGTCGACACAAATGGTGCCTCACTTTTTCCGTTCATTGGCTGACTCAATGTTAATTACTTTGCATTTATCAACAAGTAAAGGAAATTGTCATCACCAAGTAGAAAGTCTATTTAAAGTATTTGGCCGTGCATTAGGTCAAGCTATTAAAGTTGATGGCGATGCGATGCCTAGCTCTAAGGGAAGCCTCTAATGTCGAAAATAATGACAAAGGTCATGTCTACAGGAATGAATGTCATTGTAGATACCGGTTGTGCAAACTTAGCTTCTGTTAAGTTTGCAGTTGAACGCTTAGGTTACCAAGTAACTATTACTGATGATGTTGCCTTAATACAAAGCGCTAATAAAGTAATACTTCCAGGTGTTGGTACTGCTAAACATGCCATGGCTAATATCAAGGCTAAAAACTTAGTCAGTGTATTGCAAAACTTAACTCAGCCAGTGCTTGGTTTTTGCTTAGGCATGCAGTTAATGACAGAGTCATCAACTGAAGGTAATACTGATGATATTACGAGTAACATAGTCCCGTGCTTAAACTTAATTCCAACAAAAATTGAGCCATTAAAAACACAAGATAATAGATTGCCACATATGGGCTGGAATACCCTTACCCAAGTAAGAAACCATCCTATTTTTAAAGGTATTTCTGCAGGTGATTATTTTTATTTTGTACACAGCTTTGCTGCACCAATTAGTGAATACACTATTGCAAGTTGTGAATACGGTACTAGCTTTTCTGCAGCTATTGCTAAAGACAACTTTATTGGCTGTCAATTTCACCCTGAGCGTTCAAGTACTTTAGGTAGTAAGATTATTCAAAATTTTCTAGAATTAGACGCTACAGAACTTAATCAGGAGCAAACCAAGCTATGATGATCCCAGCAATTGATCTAATCGGTGGTGAAGTAGTTCGCTTATACCAAGGCGATTATGCCCAAAAAACAAATTATCAATTCACTGTACAAGAACGTCAACAATCCTATGCAAAGTCAGGCGCTACAGTTATGCACTTTGTTGATTTAGATGGGGCTAAAGACAGTACAAAACGTCAACTAGAAACATTAAAAACCGTAGTGAAACATCCATCAATGACTATTCAAGTCGGTGGCGGTGTTCGTTGCGAGGATGATGTAAAACAACTATTAGCGCTAGGTGCTGACCGTGTTGTTATTGGTAGCTTAGCAATTAAACAACCTGAACTTGTCACGCAATGGCTTAAAACATATGGCTGTGAAAAAATTGTGCTAGCACTTGATATTAAAATTGATGCACAAGGCAATAAAACGCTTCCTACCCATGGCTGGATTGAAGATAGCGGTGTTAACTTAGAAGATTTACTTACTCAATATCAAGATGCTGGTATTAAACATGTTTTGTGTACAGACATAAGTAAAGACGGTACCTTAACGGGCACCAATGTTGATTTATATACAGAAGTTTGTGCAAAGTACCCTGAAATTGATTGGCAAGCATCAGGCGGTATTGGTAGCTTAGACGATATTAAAGCACTCATACCAACAGGCGTTAGTGGTGTTATCTTGGGCCGTTCGTTACTTGAAGGTAAGTTTACCCTTGAAGAAGCCATTGCATGTTGGCCGCAAGTTGAGAATAACTTATGTTAGCCAAACGAATTATTCCTTGCTTAGATGTCCGCGATGGCAAAGTAGTCAAAGGTGTACAATTCCGTAATCATGAAATTATTGGTGATATTGTGCCTTTGGCTAAGCAATATGCTGAAGCAGGCGCAGATGAATTAGTGTTTTATGATATTACTGCAAGCTCAGATGGCCGAGTTGTTGATAAAAGCTGGGTAAGTCGTATTGCCGAAGTTATTGATATTCCTTTCTGTGTTGCTGGCGGCATAAAAAGCGAAGCTGATGCTAAAGAAATTTTGATGATGGGTGCTGATAAAATTAGTATCAACTCCCCTGCTCTAAGAGATCCTGAACTGATTACTCGCTTAGCCGACGTTTTTGGCCAGCAATGCATTGTTGTTGGTGTTGATAGTTTTTATAACAAAGATGCTAATGATGGCAAAGGCGAATATCAAGTCTATCAATTTACCGGTGATGAAAAACGTACCCAACAAACCGGCTGGACCACCTTTGATTGGATCAAAAAAGTCGTTAGCTTAGGTGCTGGTGAAATAGTCTTAAACTGCATGAATCAAGATGGTGTTCGTCAAGGCTATGATATTGGACAATTAAAAAAAGCTAGAGCTGTTTGTAACGTGCCTTTAATCGCCTCTGGTGGTGCTGGCACTATAGAACACTTCAGTGATGTTTATCTGCAAACTGATGTTGATGGCGCATTAGCCGCATCAGTTTTTCATAAAGGTGTAATTGCCATTAAAGACTTAAAAAATTATTTAAAAGACCAAAATATAGAGGTGAGACCATGTTAGTAAACCAAGAAAATATCGATGCGTTAGCATGGCAGAAAATGGAAAATTTAATCCCTGCAATTATTCAACATGCTGCAACAGGTGCCGTATTGATGCAAGGTTATATGAACCAAGCATCACTAACTGCTACGTTAGCAACAGGTAAAGCAACTTTTTTTAGCCGTTCAAAACAAGCCTTATGGGTTAAAGGTGAAACCTCTGGTAACTTCCTAGAAGTACAACAGGTATTAACTGATTGTGATAACGATAGTCTACTTATTGCTTGTACCCCTATTGGTCCAAGTTGTCACCTTGGTACTGAATCTTGTTTCCCTGAACAAAAACTAACTCAACAAAACTTTCTAAGCCAACTTGAACAAGTCATAGAACAGAAGAAAGATGAAGATCCAAAAGAGAGTTACACCGCGCATTTATTTTCTCGTGGCACCACTAAAATGGCACAAAAAGTAGGAGAGGAAGGCGTTGAAGTAGCACTTGCTGCTGTCGCTGAGACTAAAGAAGACTTGTTAGGAGAATGTGCTGACTTGTTCTACCACACACTGGTATTGCTTGCTGATCAAAAAATTGAACTGTCTGAAGTAATGACCGTATTACAAGCACGTCATAAAAAATAGTCCCGTACTGTAGTAATTATTTAAGCTATTTTGCTAAATCATAACATCCTTGTTATCTTTAATACAACAAGGATGCTTTTAGTCAATATCAGTAATGTAGTAAATAATTAGACGGCGTGCTTCATGAAAAATTTAAACTTTGGTCTTTATCGAAAGCTATTTACAAAAGTACTACTCATCTTTACTCTTTTTTTCATTACACAAAATGCGTGTGCTAGAAATCAGAGTGTACTTATCTATATTCGTGATGATGTCTACATTGACTACCTAGACTTTGTTGCTGATAGAGATGTTAGCTTAATAGATAACTTTTCAGGTAAGAACATCCGCCGCGATGTAGTTGACATGATTATTGCCCAGAAAGCACTCAAACTAGGTGGTTTTGAGTATCGCTATAGTTATGCACCAGGTAAGGTTAATTTTCGTAATACTAAGATGTTACAAAATGGTCAACTACTGATTAGTTTTGATTCCTATTGGTATCAAGATGCTCTCCCTCTAGCAAATAAGGTCTATATTTCTGACGAAGTGATCCGAAATGGTGAGTACATAGCGGGTATATATACGAGCCCACTAAATAGCAAAACCCTGGCAGTTAATCAATTAAGTGATATAGCTGAATTAACCGCTATATCAACCCCTAAATGGAGTACAGATTGGAATACATTGCAACAGTTACCACTTAAAAGTCTTACTCAAGAGGACTCTTGGCTTTCCATGGTACGAATGGTAAATATACAATGGATAGATTTTATCTTGATGCCATTTAACTCTACCCCTGATCAAAGCTTTACTATGGGTAAAGTCCATTTAATACCGGTAAAAAATATTGGTGTTGTACTTAAAGACTCACGACATTTCGTTATTAGTAAAACACATCCTAAAGGACAAGAAGCTTTTCTAGCAATTAATAAAGGTTTAAAAATGCTTCGTAAACAAGGTGCTATTGTAAAAGCATATCAACAAGCTGGTTTTTTTGTAGATACTAATATAGTCAAAATAATAAATCCTTAGTAAATGACTATACCTCATCAATTTTTAATCCTTCATCAGTTATCGAATTTTTGAATAACATGTAGTAACATATTGCAAAATAATAATAGATAATCGAACCTTAAATATTGTTTATATAACAATCACGTTATCTATATGAGGTACTACAATAAGTTGCGGCTAAGGAGTGGCTATGTTAAAACGTAGAGTAATAAAGAAATATGGTAATAAACTTTTACCATAGTTACAAAACCGTTACGGTGAACAAACTTTTTATAGTGTCAGCCAAGTTAGAGCAACCATTTACCAATGTAGTTTTAATCCAAGTTACTTACTACTAGGATATTTACTTTTTCTTGATTCTTATGCTCTAAGTAAAGTAATTACAACTGAACTCCCTGAACTGTGCATTAGGAAGTCTAAGAAAGAAATTAAAGATTATCTTAATGACCGCAAGTATTATGGTTACTTAAAACTACTAAAAATTTGATCAAAGCTATTAATTATTATGATAAAAACTATTTGGCAAACCAAAAAATTTGAAGAATTATCGCTTAACCAATTATATGATGTATTAAAATTACGCATTGATGTTTTTGTTGTTGAACAAACTTGTTTTTATCCCGATTTAGATGGTAAAAAAGACCTGTTGGATAGACATCCTCAAACAAAGCACCTACTAGGTTATCAAGCAGAGCAACTTGTTGCGTACCTACGTATTTTACCAAAAGGGCAGAATTACCCTAACCATGTCAGTATTGGCCGGGTTGTAATAGCAAATCAAGCAAGAGGTAGTGGCTTAGGTCATGAGTTGATGACTGAAGGATTAAGAATATGCCAGCAATACTTTACTAGTGAAATTATTAAAATTTCTGCGCAGCAACATTTAAAAGCTTATTATCAAAAGCATGGTTTCAATCAAGTATCAGAAATGTACCTTGAAGATGATATTCCACACGTAGCCATGATTCGAGAATAATACTGAGTGCACTAACTCGGATAGCATTAAAAAAACTCCAAATGAGTAGAATATAGCTAATATAAAAAAACTCGCTTTAGCGAGTTTTTATTGATTAAATTATTATAATTTAAGCTAATTGAATTGATAATAATTGGTTAACTTTTTCAACACCTTGAGTGCCATCAATAGTTAAGTAGCTGCAATTGCCTGATTTAGCTTCTACTTGATAGAAGTCAACTAACGGCTTAGTTTGCTCGTGATAAATAGCTAAACGTTTACGAACTGTTGTTTCTTCGTCATCAGGACGAATAGATAAATCATCACCCGTAACATCATCTTTTCCTTCAACTTTTGGCGGATTGTAAACAAGGTGATAAACACGCCCTGACCCAGAATGTACACGACGGCCAGCCATACGCTCGACAATGACTTCGTCAGGTACATCAAACTCAAGTACATGGTCTACTCTGATGTCATTTTCTTTCATAGCATCTGCTTGTGGGATGGTACGTGGAAAACCATCAAGTAGAAAACCAGCTTTACAATCATCTTGGGCTACACGCTCTTTGACTAATCCTATAATCAGATCATCAGAAACTAACTGTCCCGCATCCATCACTGCTTGAGCTTTATTGCCTAGTTCTGACCCTGCTTTAATAGCAGCGCGTAGCATATCACCCGTTGAAATTTGTGGGATACCAAATTTAGCCATTAGAAATTGTGCTTGGGTGCCTTTACCAGCGCCTGGAGCACCTAATAAAACAATGCGCATATTATGTAACCTTAAATTGATTATTGAAGTGTTAAAGTAAGTATTACCTTTGTTAAATAGCAAAATATTCTATTTGATCGAACAAAGGTAATATTTCTTAGGTTTATAATAAAGCCGGCAGACACTATACAAGTTAGGCTATGTGCAAACAAGTAGTGAAAGGCCTATTGATCAAAAAAGGAGGTATTTCATCCATGAAACCCTCCTTTTTTAGACTAAAGTATTATCTAAATCTTATGTAAAGAATATAGAATTTACTTTGTAAGATTTAGCATTAGCTTATTCAACCGTGAAACGAAGCTTGCTGGATCTTTTAGACTACCACGTTCTGCTAACATCGCTTGTTCAAATAATACTTCAACCCATTGATTGAACATGTCATCATCTTGCTCATCAGCTACATGTTTAATCAGTGCATGTTCAGCGTTAATCTCAAAAATAGGTAATGTAGCAGGCACTTCTTGACCTACTGATGCCATTAGCTTCGCCATTTGGCTGCTCATGTCATCATCATCTGCAACAATACATGCTGGTGATTCAGTTAAGCGTTGAGAAAGTTTAACTTCCTTAACTTTACCTTCTAAACTTCCTTTAATACGTTTAACAACAGAGTCATACTCTTTTTCCAGCTTCTGTTGAGCTTCTTTTGTTTCAGCGTCGTCCATATCACCAAGATCAAGTCCACCACGAGTGACTGACTGTAATTGCTTGCCATCGAACTCAGTTAAATGACTAACTAACCATTCATCAATGCGATCTGACATCAGTAATACTTCAATGCCCTTCTTACGGAAGACTTCTAAATGGGGACTGTTCTTGGCAGCTTCAAAACTATCAGCAACAACGAAATAAACTTTATCCTGACCTTCTTTCATCCGCTCAATATAAGAAGCGATAGAGACATTTTGTGTAGTCGAATCCTTATCAGTAGAAGCAAAACGAAGTAAACCTGCGATTTGTTCTTTATTCGATTGATCTTCAGCTGGTCCTTCTTTTAATACTTGCCCAAACTCATCCCAAAAACCTTGATATTTTTCAGCATCGT
The DNA here is from genome assembly GCA_913049915.1 of uncultured Colwellia sp. Classification (GTDB taxonomy): domain Bacteria; phylum Pseudomonadota; class Gammaproteobacteria; order Enterobacterales; family Alteromonadaceae; genus Colwellia. Next base: position 1,506 of record CAJWZC010000074.1, on the reverse strand, counting down.
TATTCCCGAGTTTTTCTAACATTTTCAGTACACGTTTAGTGCAACCTTTACGAATAGCTTGGGTAACCTTATTATCTTGTAATATTTCACGAGAAACATTCAAAGGTAAATCGTTAGAATCCAGAAGGCCTTTTACAAAGCGTAAGTAGGTTGGCATAAATTGTTCTGCATCATCCATAATAAATACGCGCTGTACAAACAACTTTAAGCCATGTTGTTTTTCGCGATTGTACATATCAAATGGTGCTTTAGCTGGCACATAAAGAAGAGATGTATATTCTGTTTTACCTTCTACTCGATTATGTTCCCACAATAAAGGATCACCAAAATCATGCGAAACGTGCTTGTAGAATTCCTTATATTCTTCATCTGTAATATCAGATTTTTCACGTGTCCATAAAGCAGTAGCTTTATTAACAGGTTCCCAAAGTGCAGGAATAGCATCAACTGCTTCAACAGCTGGTCTTGTTACATTATCTTTTTCATCCATCACTTCAACTACAGCTTCAACCGCAGGAACTTCTGCAGTCAACATTTCAACTGATACAGAAATGTGATCTGAGTATTTAGTTACAATAGACTTTAACCGCCAGTCATCAGCGTATTCTGATTCTTCTTCTTTTAAATGAAGAATAATATCAGTACCACGATTAGTCTTATCTATTTTAGCCGTAGTGAATTCACCTTCACCAGCACTGATCCACTCAACACCATCCGAAACATTATCACCTGCTTTACGTGTACGAACAGTTACTTTATCAGCAACAATAAATGCTGAGTAAAAACCAACACCAAATTGACCAATAAGTTGTGAGTCTGATGCTTGATCACCTGAAAGTTGCGAGAAAAACTCAGCAGTACCAGATTTTGCAATAGTACCTAAATGCTCAATAACTTCGTCAACGTTCATACCGATGCCATTGTCAGAAATTGTTAAGGTATTGTTTTCTTTATTGCAGCTAACGCGGACACGGAGTTCACCATCGTTTTCATACAATGTATTATCTGATAATGCTTTAAAACGAAGCTTATCTGCAGCATCAGCGGCATTAGATACTAACTCACGCAAAAATATTTCTTTATTTGAATATAGTGAGTGGATCATTAATTGTAGTATTTTAGCGTTATCTGATGCAAACGCATGATTTTTTACTTGATTAGTTTCTGACATCTAAAGTATCTCCGGTGTAGAATTATGTACTTTTAAAAAGTTGTTAGAAACTATGTGGGGCTAACGATAAATAATTCAAGGGGAGATCCTGGATTGCTTGATAATTGGCAAAATTATTTTTATATAAAATGTATTATTAACAACACTAAGTTTTAATAGAAAAAAGTAAGGGTATACTTAATCTACTAGAGGACTTTAATTACATAGCCAAGATGAGCTAATTATAGGAAATTCGAAAAGAATACCTATAATTGTAAGTTGCCTAAGTATTGAGATCCCTCTACTTTGGAATTCTATACTTGTGAGAAATGACCGACAAGTCATAGTTAAACAAA